>DQLG01000046.1 GCA_015660315.1 Candidatus Latescibacterota bacterium | reverse complement strand
TTATAAGCAGCACCCCCGACACGACGGCGGTCGAAGACAGCCCCTTTGCCTACGCATTAGCAGCCAGCGATCCCGATCCAGCCGACACCCTTTCTTACAGCCTAAGTTCCGGACCCTCTGGCGCCAGCATCGACTCGCTCGGCTCCTTCACCTGGACTCCAACGCAAGCCCAGGTCGGCACCCAGCAAATCTCACTACTGGTCTCCGACCGCAACGGGGGCAGCGCCACCCAAATGTTCTCTGTCGAGGTCGCCGTCTTCGACGACGTACCGGTCATCGCAGGAAGCCCCGACACGACGGCCCTTGAAGACCAGGCCTATATCTTTCTGCTCAATGCCAGTGACGAAGAGGGCGGGGCCTTGGCCTATTCTTTGACCAATGGCCCGAGCGCCATGAACCTCGATACCACCGGCACCCTTAGCTGGACACCGGGCCAAGCCGATATCGGCAACCACGCCGTATCCGTGCAAGTAGCCGACCCGGCAGGGCAACTAGCCAGCTTGAGCTATCAATTGGCGGTGCTAGGGGTCAACGACGCCCCGGCGATCGCCGAGCAAATTCCCACCGACTCCTTGGCCCGCACCATCGGAGGAGTCGAATTGTCTTTTTCGGTTTCCGCCAGCGACGAAGAGGGCGACTCGCTGAGTTTCTCTTGGACCGTCGGCGATTCGTTGCAGACCACAATCGACAGCGCCTTCGTCTATGTGCCCAGCCTCGCGACGCGAGACACGGTCATCTCCCGCGTCTCCGATGCAACGGATACGACAGCAACCACCTGGGTCATCGACGGCCGCCAGATCCCCCGCATCCTTATCGAGCGCACCCTCGTCGACTTCGGCAACGTGGGGATCGGCGATACTGCCCGAGTGGAGTTGCCGGTCGCCAACGAGGGCGAGACCACCCTCAACGTCAGTTCGCTACAGGTGGGTGACCTGCGCTTCGCCGCCGTCTTCGCCGCTATTAGCCTCGGCCCTGGCGAGTCCACACTGCTGGCTCTCAGCTACACCCCAACCGGACGCGGTGCCAGCACCGACAGCATCCGTTTTGCCACCGACGACCCGGACAACCCGACAGTCTCCATATCAGTCACAGGGCGGGGTGTTGTGCCGACAAAATTAAGCCTCGACCTCGACGCAGCAGCAGGCGACCAAGGGTTGACTGCAACCATCGCCGAAGCCGGGTCAGCCGTCGAACTCGGCCTGCACGCATTGCGCACCGTCGACCTGCTCAGTTATGACCTGCGCCTGATTTTCGATCCGACCGCCCTCACGTTCAACGGCTTTGTAGCACAATCGAGCACCGAGACCAATCTGCTCGCAGCAACCGGCTCATCCCTTACCGTCGCGTCACTAGTTAGTGCGGATTCTATTGTTGTCGCCACATTGGTGGCCGACACGCTGACGGCGGGCATCTCCGCCGACGGATTACTCGGCGTCTTCACCTTCACCGCCGATTCGAGCTTGGCGAGCACCGAAACTTCGATCCGCGTCGAACGGGCACTGCTGAAAAGCAACGCTGTCACCAACACTGACACCGTCGCCGTTGGCCTGACCGTCGTCATCTCCGGCCGCCCAGCCGTGCCCGGCGACGTCACCGATGACGGCGTGGTGGGTTTTGACGACTTCTTCCTCTTCGCCGATAATTTCGGCCTGATGGAAGGCAACCCCTCTTTCAACCCTCTTTTCGACTTCAACGGCAATGGCGCCGTAGACTTTGACGACTTTTTTGTAATGGCCGACAATTTCGGCCTCCCGTCGGGTAAACTCATTCCCGACGCCCAGATCTTAGGCCCGATGGCCTTGCGTCTAGACAAAGGCGTTGAAAGTCCGGAGATCCTCGAGGTCAAACCCTATTGGACCGGCGACGCCCCATTGCGCGGCTATGTCCTGGCCCTCGAATTTGACCCGCAGATCCTCAGTTTCCGTCAGTTCCAACCCCGAATAGAGGAAGCGTCCTTGCCCTGGGTGGTCGAAGACCAACCCGGACGCCTGGTCTTCGCAGCGGGTTTGGCCAGCGAGCAACCGGCCTTCTCTGGCGATTTGGGCACCCTGACCTTCAACCGCCTCTCACCACAGAAGACCCTGCTGCGCGCCAACGGCGCCATCGGTTACCACACCAAGACCATCGAGGCCTTGGAACCACCTGCCGCCCTGGATCTGGCGGCCCTACCCAAGACTTATGCCCTCTATCCAGCCCATCCCAACCCCTTCAACCCCGAGACGACCCTGCCTTTTTACCTGCCGACTCGGGGCCAAATCCGCCTGCGTATCTATGATCTCTTGGGCCAACCCGTCCGCACCCTAGTCGACGATGCCTTTCCGGCGGGTTTCCACCAACAAGTGTGGCAAGGCGTCGATGACCAGGGCCAAACGGTCGGTTCAGGCCTCTACTTGGTCGAAATGCGGGCACAGGACTGGCGGCAGATCCACAAAATCATGCTGCTCAAATAGCGGACCGGCATTCTTGACAGTCTATATTACATGGTCTATCTTTTGTGTTTACGCTGAAAGACAAAAATACAGAGGACTGCTATGCCCAAAATCAAGACGCACAAAGCCTCGGCCAAGCGCTTTAAGCAGCGCGGATCGGGCACTTTAAAGCGCCGCAACGCCAATTCCACCCATCTGTTGGGGGGGCGCTCAACCAAACGCAAGCGGTCCTTCCGCAAAAATAGCGATGTTTCGCCCGCCGACATGGTCAATGTCCGCCGGGCTTTGAATCTCAAATAGAGCGTCTAACGGAGAAATAAAGCAATGCCACGGGTCAACCACGCCGTAGCCACCAAAAAACGCAAGAAGAAGGTCCTCAAGCTAGCCAAGGGCTATTGGGGAGGGCGTAGCCGCCTATTCCGCACCGCCCAGGAAGCCGTCGACCGCGCCCAGGCCTATGCCTATCGCGACCGACGCCAGCGCAAGCGCGATTTCCGCCGTCTCTGGATATCCCGTATCAACGCCGCAGCTCGGCTCAATGGGATCTCCTATAGCCAGCTCGTACATGGGCTGGATAAAGCCAACATAGAAATCAACCGCAAAATCCTGGCCGATCTGGCTGTGCGCGATCCCTCCGCATTTACCGCGGTCGTAGAGCAGGCCCGGTCCCACCTCTAATACACACCCATCCGACAAAAAGGGGCCGGCGATAAACGCCAGGCCCCTTTTTGTCTTTTAGGCAAGAGTGATGTTAGAAGAAGTACAGCAAATAGAGTCGAAGGCAGTCGCTGAAATCCAAGCGGCCGAAGACGAAAAGATCTTGGAAGAGCTGCGCATCCGCCATCTCGGGCGCAAAAGTCCGCTGCGCCTGGTCATGGGCCAGATCGGCCAGTTGCCCGCCGCCGAACGACCGGCGTCAGGTCAGATCGCCGGACAGGCGCAAAAAGCCATCCAGCAAGCATTCGACGACAAGGAAATGGCCCTGCGACAGGCGGGTGACACCGGCTCCGCCCTCGATGTCACCCTGCCCGGACGACGGCCCTTGCTCGGTAGAGCCCATCCGCTCGCGCAACTGACTGACGAGTTGGTGAACGTATTTCAAGGCATGGGCTTTGACATCGCCGACGGCCCCGAAGCCGAAGACGAATACCACAATTTCGACGCCCTCAATACCCCGGACGACCACCCAGCGCGCGATTCACACGACACCTTCTACCTCGAAGACACGGGGCTATTGCGTACCCAGACTTCCACGGTACAGATCCGCGTAATGGAAAAAACGCCACCGCCGATTAGGATCATCTCGCCAGGCCGCTGCTACCGCAAAGAGACCGTCGATGCAACGCACCACTTCGCCTTCCACCAGATCGAGGGGCTCTACGTTGATCGCGGAGTCTCCTTCGCCGACTTAAAGGGCACGATCGAGGCCATGGGGCGCCAAGTCTTGGGCGAAGATACCAAAGTGCGCTTCCGCCCCCATTTCTTCCCATTCACCGAACCGAGCGTGGAATACGATTTCACTTGTTCGATCTGCCACGGTGAAAATGCGACTTGTTCAATCTGCAAAGGCACCGGTTGGATCGAGATCGCCGGCGCAGGTATGGTCGACCCCGCGGTATTCGAAAATGTGGGTTACGACCCGGAGGAATTTACCGGCTGCGCCTTCGGCATGGGCTTGGAGCGCATCGCCATGATCCGACACGGCATCGACGATATCCGGCTCTTCCTCGAAAACGACTTGCGGTTCACCCGGCAGTTCTGAACAGCGGCCATAGCCTCTATCTATCCGTTTATAATTGGCAACTGATATCTTATGAAAATTACTTGTAACTGGCTCAAAGACTACGTGGATTTCGACTGGGAATGGCCGGAGTTGGTCGAACGGTTGACCATGGCGGGCTTGGAATTTGAAGCAGTGGACGCCCTCGGCAAGCGTTTCGAGGGCGTCGTTATTGGCCGCGTCAACACCTGCCGCCCCCACGAAAACGCCGACCGCCTGACCGTCTGCGAAGTAGATGTCGGCACAGCGGTCAACACCATCGTCTGCGGCGCCCCCAATGTCGCGGCGGGACAAACCGTCGCCGTCGCACTGCCGGGCTGCACCCTACCCGGTAACATCCAAATCAAAAAAGCCAAGATCCGCGGTGTCGAATCCCGGGGAATGATCTGTGCAGAGGACGAACTGGGGCTGAGCGACAACCACGACGGGATAATGGTTCTCAGTGATGACCTCACCGTCGGCACCGCCTTTGCCGAGGCCACCGGGCGCGACGACGTGATGATCGACTTCGAAATTACCCCCAATCGCCCCGACTGCCTAAGCCTCTTTGGCATCGCGCGCGAAGTGCAAGCCCTCACGGGCAACGCCTTACGGCGGCCCAAGGTGCACCTCGTGGAGAGCGGCGCCACCACATCCGAAGACATAACCATCGACATCGAAGCTCCTGACGACTGTCCGCGCTATGTCGGTCGCATCATCCGCGGCATCAAAGTCGGGCCCTCACCCGCCTGGGTACAGCGCCGACTACAGGCCGTAGGCCAGCGCCCTATCAACAATATCGTCGATATCACTAACTACGTGCTACTCGAAATGGGCCATCCCCTACACGCTTTTGACCTCGATAAGCTAGCCGACAAACGCATCGTCGTCCGTCGAGCGCAGCCGGACGAAACCCTCGAGACTCTCGACGATACCTTGCACGAACTCGACGAGGAAATGCTCGTCATCGCCGATGGGGAGAAAGCAATCGCTCTGGCCGGGGTTATGGGCGGAGCCAATTCCGAAGTAGAAGAACAAACGACCGATATCTTGTTGGAAAGCGCTTATTTCACGCCATCGCGCGTGCGCTTGGCCCGCGCTCGTCTCGGCCTTTTCACCGAGGCGGCCATGCGCTTCGAACGCGGTGCCGACTGGGACGCTCCCTTGCAAGCGATCAACCGCGCCGCAGGTTTGATCGCCGAATTAGCCGGCGGCACCGTCGCCCCGGAGCCACTCGACGTGTACCCACAACCCGGCCATTGCCCGCAAATCCCGCTCCGTATCGAACGCACCAACCAATTGCTAGCTACCGACCTCGACAGCGATTCCATCACACAGATCCTCGAACGCCTGGGCTGTCAAGTCGCACCGGGTACTCCCCTAACGGTAACCGCACCGAGTTTTCGTCCCGACCTACAACGCGAAGCCGATCTAATTGAGGAGGTCGGTCGCATTTATGGCTTCGACCGCATTGAAGGCAGACAAGCCGCGTCAGGCCCCTGGATAACCCACCGAGATCCGCAATTAACCCTCAGACGAACTGCTAGACAGCGCCTGCTCGGGTTAGGCCTCGACGAGACGATCAGCAACACCATTGTAGAAAGCCGCTGGCTAGAAATGGCCGGTGCCGCAGAAGGCGCAGCGCGCTTGGCCAACCCGCCGACCGAAGCGCAAAATGCGCTGCGCACCACTTTAGTGCCCAGCCTGCTGGATGTGGCTCGGCGCAATTTTAACCAACGGGCACCAAGCGTCGCCATTTTCGAACTGGGCAAATGCTTCGCCTCCAATGGATCCGGCGCGCTGCCCAGCGAAACCCTGCGTCTCGCGGCCCTGTGGGCCGGCGGCGTTTCAGCGTCGCCCTGGCAGGCCGACGCCCGCGAAGCCGACTTCTTCGACCTCAAGGGCCTACTCGAGGCGCTAGTCG
Source organism: Candidatus Latescibacterota bacterium (assembly GCA_015660315.1). Lineage (GTDB taxonomy): Bacteria > Latescibacterota > UBA2968 > UBA8231 > UBA8231. The sequence goes on along the minus strand of DQLG01000046.1, from coordinate 22,999 downwards.
GCGACGGTGACCTCCGTTTTAACCGCGAAGACCTTCCCGGTTGTCGCCCGGGTCACTCGGCCTCGATTTTTCTCGGCGACGAACCCCTCGGTTGGCTCGGCCAAGCCGCGACCGACTTGTGCTCCGGCTTTGATCTAGAGCGCCCAATATATATCTTTGAGTTAACATTTGAGGCATTAGCGCGATATTGGCACGGACGAGAGCACGCGTTTTCCGCGTTGCCCAAGTTTCCACCCATTGAACGCGACTTGGCCTTAGTATTACCCGAAGACATCGCAACTGCAATTATTATCAATGAGTTGCGTGACAGCAACCCCCGCCTCGTTGAGTCGGTCGAAGTCTTCGACATTTACCAGGGGGACCAAATAGAAGAAGGTCACAAGAGCCTGGCCTTCGCCATCCGCCTGCGCGATTGCGAACGAACCCTGCAAGACGTGCAAGCCGATAAGGCGATCGCCAAAATGCTCAAAGCTGTTGAAGAAAAATTCGGCGCCCGTTTACGCTGATTCCGCCGTCAACCAACCGGATAATAAAGCAGGAGTATAAACAAACCCAATGGACCTAAACCAAAATTTCGAACGCCTAGAACAGGAAGTCATTCGCCTAATGGAAGTCCTCGAGAAGTTCCGCAAGGAAAACCTCGAAAAGAAAGAACAGATTCAAAGTCTCGAAAGGGAAATCGGCATAGTCAGCGCCGAGAACGAACGACTTAAGCCGATCGAAACCGCACACGAAGAGTCGAATCGCGGCAAAGAGGAGATCAAAGGACGCATCGAGAACATCCTCGGCCGTTTGGACGGACTGGACCTATAGGATCACACCGGGAGTCGCCTCATGTCGACCAATACGATAGTCAACATCTTCGGCAAGAACTATACTCTGGGTGTCGACCAGGATCACCCCACCGACCACGTGCAGCTCGTCGCCCAATTGATCGACGAGCGCATGCAGCAGGTCAAGGGCGAAATCCGCGCCGATTCTCCCCTCCAGGTAGCTATCCTGGCCAGTCTGAACCTGGTAGAGGAACTCATGTCTCTGCGGGAAGACTACGCTTCCGCCGAATCCGATATCACTCAGCGGACCTCTCGGCTCACCGCCTCGCTCGGCCTTCTTTTCGCCGAAGTCGAAGCCTCCAGTTCCGATAGCTGAATAGTCAGCACCCAACACGCGGTTTCCATACCCGGATTACCTAGCTTACCCCGACCTTCTTGTGCGTCGGCGACCAACGAGAAAGAAGATCTCTGTGTTTGACGATTTAGTCTTGATCGGTCTCGCTTTCACCTTTTTTGCCGGTGGTTGCCTGCTCGGCTGGCTGGTAAACGACCGAGTGCGGCGCAGCAAGCTACACGGTACCCAATCCACCGCCCGGCAAATTATTGCCAGCGCCGAACAGGAAGCCGAAGACCTTAAAAAAACCGCCTTGCTCGAAGCCAGGGGCGAGTGGCGCCTGGAACGCGGTCCCCTTGAAAAAGAGCAAGAGACGCAAAAACGCGCACTGCGCAACCTAGAGGCCAACCTGCTTGAGCGCGAACAACAACTCGACCGCAAAGTCGACGTGCTCGAAAGCAAGGAACGCAGCCAACTCAAGATCGAACAGGACCTCGAACGGCGAGAAAAGGCGATAGCCGCGACGGAAACGCAGGCACAGGACATGATCCGGCAGCACAGCCTGAGTTTAGAGAAACTGGCCGGCATTAGCCAGCAAGAGGCCCGTCGGATGCTCGTCGAGCAACTCGAACAGAGCACCCGCCAGTTCGCCGCCCGCAAAGTCCGCGAAATAAAGGATACCGCCCTGGCCACGGCGAATCTCGAGGCCAAGGAAATCATCACCCGCACCATCCAGCGTTTCGCCGGTGAATTAGCTGTCGAAAGCACGATTTCGGTGATACAGATCCCCTCGGACGATATGAAGGGCCGCATCATCGGCCGCGACGGGCGCAATATTCGCTCCTTCGAGATGATTACCGGTGTCGAGGTCATCGTCGACGACACCCCCGGAATGGTCATGCTCTCCGGATTTGACTCGCTACGCCGCGAAATCGCCAAAAACACCCTTGAAAAGCTGATTCTCGACGGACGGATCCACCCCGGTCGCATCGAGGAAGTCTATGAGAAGTCCCTCGAGGATGTCGAGGAAATGATCCGCGAATCAGGCTCCAAAGCCGCCTTCGACCTCGGCATCCACGATTTGGCTGAACCTCTGCTGGAAATGCTCGGAAAACTTCGTTTCCGCACCAGCTACGGCCAGAATCTATTAGCCCACAGCAAGGAAGTGGGCCTCCTCGCCGGTATGATGGCCGAAATGCTCGACCTCGACGTGGCATTGGCCCGACGCGCCGGCTTGTTGCACGATATCGGCAAAGCACAGGATTTTGAGCTGGGCAGCGACCCGGTGCAAAACAGTGCTGCGCTGGCTCGCAAGTGCAATGAAAGCGCCGAAGTCGCACGGGTGATCGAGACCCACAGCGAACACATGCCTTCGCGGTCAGCGATCGCGGTCCTAGTCGATGCGGCCAATGAGATTTCGATGCAGCGGCCCGGCGCCCGCAAGGAGAAGGCCGAAGAATATATCCGCCGCCTGCGCCAAATCGAGGAAATCGCCAGCAGCCACATGGGCGTGCGGCGAGCTTTCGCCCTGCAAAACGGCAAAGAGGTCCGGGTATTGGTCGATAGCGAGATAGTCGACGATGCCTACGCCGATCACCTCGCCGACGAGATAACGAATAAGATCGAGCAAGAGCTCGAATACCCCGGGCAACTGCGTATCTGCCTCGTCCGCGAGGTGCGCGCGGTGCACTACGCTCGTTGAAGCTGCTTTTCGTCGCCGATATCTTCGCGCAACCCGGTCGCCGGGTCGCCGCCGCCCTGATTCCCGAGGTCGTGCGCGAGCGTGAGATTGACTTCGTTATCGTCAACGGTGAAAATGCCGCCGGCGGTTTCGGCCTCACTGACAATATCGCCCGAAAACTGCACAGCTACGGCGCCGATATCATCACCAGCGGCAACCACATCTGGGACTGCAAGGAGTTCATGCCCTACCTCGCGCAGTCCGATCGCGTCTTACGCCCCTTCAACTACCCGACCGCCGCACCCGGCATCGGCTCGGTCGTCGCCACCGCCCGCAACGGCGTCTCAGTCGCCGTGCTCAACCTCCAGGGGCGGACCGGCATGCCCACCACCGATTGCCCCTTTCTCGCAGGTCGCGCCGAAGCCGAGCGCCTGCGCGAACAGACCCCTCTGGTTTTCGTCGATTTCCACGCCGAAGCCACCGCCGAGAAAATGGCCATGGGCTTCCACCTCGACGGCTTGGTCACCGCCGTCGTCGGCACCCATACCCATGTACAGACCGCCGATGAACGCATCCTGCCCGGCGGCACGGCCTACCTCACCGATGCCGGCATGACCGGCGTGCGCGAATCAGTCATTGGCGTGCGTCCCGAAATGGCCTTACAACGCTTCCTTACGCAAGTCCCTACGCGTTTCAAACCCGCCGAAGGCAAGGCGACACTTTGCGGCGCCTTAGTAGAAGTCGACGCGTCGAATGGCCGGGCGACGCGGATAGAACGTTTGCAACTCGAAGAGGCTTGACCCCGCCCGACTAGCAAGCTATCCTGTTTGTATATCCCGGCCATTACCCCCAGACAGGAGCACGTAGCGCATACATGTCCTCAGAAGACCTGTTTTTTCGGTCCAACACGGAAGAAACATCCAATCGGGCCTACTCTATCAGTGAAATTACCGCACAAATCAAAGGCTTGCTCGAGGAAACTCTGCCCGCCTGTTGGGTAGAAGGCGAAATCTCGCAATACACCCACCATGGTTCCGGCCACCGCTATTTCACGCTCAAAGATTCCTCGGCTCAATTGAGCGCGGTAATGTTCAAATGGCAAGCCGGTCAACTCTCCTTTGAGCCCGAGCAGGGTATGCAGGCATTGGTCTACGGCCACGTCTCGGTCTACGAGCGGGGCGGCAAATACCAATTCTACGCGACCCAGATCAAACCTTCCGGCGTCGGCGAATTGGCCTTGGCTTTTGAGCAACTCAAAAACCGGCTCGAAACCGAGGGGCTCTTCGACGCCGACCGCAAACGCCCCTTGCCGCTCTACCCAAAAAAAGTCGGCGTGGTGACTTCGCCGACCGGTGCCGCCATCCGCGATATCGTACAAATCCTCGGGCGCCGCGCCCCGGGTCTACAAGTCGTCCTTTGCCCCGCCAGAGTGCAAGGCGAGGGCGCCGCGCCCGAAATTGCCAAGGCCATCGCCGACTTGAACAAGCTCGAAGACATCGATATATTGATCGTCGGTCGCGGCGGCGGTGCCCCGGAAGACCTTTGGCCCTTTAACGATGAAGCCGTCGCCCGAGCCATTTACCAATCGGCCAAACCCGTCATTTCCGCTGTTGGTCACGAGATCGACTATACCATCGCCGATTATGTGGCCGATCATCGCGCGCCCACCCCTTCGGCCGCTGCCGAAATAGTCGCCAGCGAACGCGGTGCCTTGCGCGGGCGGGTAGCCGAAGACCGCGAGCGTTTGCAGTCGGCCATGCAGCGACGGCTCGAAACACTGGAGGAGCAGTTGCGTCATTATGACCCGCAACGTTTGCTCGCACGCCTCGATGACCGCCTACAACAGCAAAATCTCTATCTCGACGAGCGCCGCCAAGACTTATTCACGGCTCTCGACTGGCTTTTGCGCACTCGCGTCGAAGCGATGCGCAACGCCGCCACCCGCCTCGACGACCTCAGCCCGCTGACGAGTCTAGCGCGCGGTTTTACACTAGCCGAAAAAGTCACCAACGGCCACCTGGTCCGCGACAGTACGGATATCCAACCAGGCGACAAGTTACAACTGCGCTTCCGCCGCGGCGGCGCCATCTGCACAGTAGAGGAAAAAAATGATGAGTGATACTTTTGAAGAAGCCCTGGCCTTGCTTGAGCAGAGCGTCGAACGCCTCGAAACCGGTGATCTCAAGCTTGAAGAAGCCCTGTCTGTATTTGAAAAGGGGATCGCCGCCTCGCGCTCCTGCAACAAATGGCTCGAAGAAACCCGTAAGCGGGTCCAGGTCCTCACCACGGACGAAGGCGGAGAGTTCCGCCTCGACTTCCTCGACTCGGACGCCGACGACGACGAATAGCTCTGCTTTGACCCCATGTTAACCCGCCTTCACATCAAAGACTTCGCCCTGATCGAAGAGGCCGAGATCGAATTCGGCCCTGGCCTCAATGCCATCACCGGCGAAACCGGGGCCGGCAAGTCCATTCTCATTGGCGCCCTCAACTCGATTCTCGGCGGCCCCATAAATGCCGACCTAGTCCGCGACGGCGCCGACAAATGCGTAGTAGAGGGTTTTTTCGAGTTCGACGACAACCAGACCCAGCACCTAGCCGAGATAGAAGTGCCACTGGAGGACGGCCAGTTAATACTGCGCCGCGAGATCCACAATGGCGGCCGTTCACGGGCCTTTATCAACGGCCAGGGCCAGCCCATCAAAAAACTGAAAGAAATCGGCTCGGCCCTCGTAGACCTGCACGGTCAGCACGAACACCAATCGCTGCTCGATCCCAAGCTACACGCCCGCTTCCTCGATGCCTTTGGCGGCCTCGACGACGACCGGCATCAGGTCGCGCGCTACTGGCGCCAATGCCGGGATCACTCTACCCGTCTCAACCAGTTGCGCAGCGAGCACGATGCACTGGTCGCCGAAGATTCGCTGCGTACTTTCCAACTCGAGGAAATCCGCCTTGTGGGTCCCCAGCCCGGCGAGGAAGCCGAGCTCGAACGCGAGCTGCAAATCCTTGAAAACGCCGAAACCCTAGTGCAAAACGGCCTTGAACTCCACGACCTGCTCTATCAACGCGAAGGTGCCGTCTATGAGCAGCTCGGCCAAGTCCGTCGGCAATTGGACCGGTTACTCGAAATCGACCTATCCCTCAGCCCACAAGCCGTCGCCCTCGAAGAGCTGATCTACGGCGTCGAAGATCTAGCCCGCCACCTCCATGATTACGCCCGAAAAATCGAGGTGGCACCTAGTCGCGCCGACCAACTACGCGAACGCCTGGACGGGCTGCGCGACCTAAAAAGGAAGTATGGTGGCACTCTTGAGCAAGTCGTCAAATACGCGCGCCAGCTCTCAGCGAAGGCGGATCGCGCCGGTGCACTCGACGCCGAATTGGCAACAGCCGCCCAACAGCGCGACGAGTCTCTATCCCAATTTTCGGCCTGTTGTCTCACGTTGTCTGCCGCCCGACATCAGGCAAGCGCAACCCTATGCAAATCGCTGGTCACCGCCCTCGGCGAGCTGGGTATGGCCAAAGCGCAATTTCACACTGAACTGGCTACTACTGAAGATCCGCAAGGGCCGGTCGAGCGCGCGGGGACTCGCTTCGCAGCCGGCGAGCACGGTATGGAGCACGTCGCCTTCCACATCTCCGCCAATGCCGGCGAGACCCCGCGCCCCCTGGCACGCATCGCCTCAGGCGGGGAGATCTCACGAGTGATGTTGGCCCTCAAAGAGGCCATCGCCGGAAGGGACCTGGTGTCGATCCTAGTCTTCGACGAGATCGACAGCGGGATATCCGGACACATCGCCGCCGCCGTCGGCCGTAAAATGCAGGCGCTCTCCGCCTCACACCAGACCATCGCCATCACCCACTTGCCGCAAATCGCCAGCCTAGCCGACCAGCACTTCTCCGTACGCAAAAGGCAAATAAAAAAACGGACCATCACCGAAGTCGTCGCGCTCGATGAAAAAGCCCGCACCGAAGAGATTGCCTATCTGCTCGCCGGTGAAACCGTTTCGGACACGGCGCGCCAACACGCGCAAGAAATGTTGCGATAAAACCGCGCGATGTTGTCCAATTTCCTCAGCGGTTTGCGGATCCTGCTCGTTCCCCTGCTCTTCCACTTTATCTCCCAAGGCGACGCGGCTCGCTGGCAAACCGTATTGTTATTGCTCTTCGCTGCCGCCACCGACCTCGGCGACGGCCTAGTCGCCCGGCATTTCGGCCAGACCTCCCGTCTCGGCAAGATCCTCGACCCGCTGGCCGATAAGATCTTCCTCGCTTGCCTGCTCGGCGCCCTGGTCTTTTGGCGCGGCCTTCCGCTATGGCTATTGGGGATGCTCTTTGCCCGCGATCTGGTCATCGTATTGGTCGGCGGCGTGCTCTTCCGCACACGGGGCCTAGTCGTCGCCGCCAACCGCTGGGGCAAATACACCACCGCCTGCATGGGTTTTATGGCCCTGAGCCATATACTGCAATCACCAGCCGTTTTGCGCGATGGTCTGATCGGCCTTGCCGCCGTCATGGTGTTGGTCTCTAGCGCCAGTTATGCGCTGTTCGTGCGGAGGCTTTTAGCACCAATCGAGCAGCAAACATCGCCCTGAAATAATATGGCGGTACACAAAACCCCCGACATGCTAAAGCACTGTCGGGGGTTTTGTCGTTAGAACAAAAAAAATTATGGCGTCTTTAGCCGTTCGAGCCGCTCCCGCGCATGCACGCTGTACTGCTGGTCTTCGCCGAACTTCGCTAAGAAAGTCTGCCACACCAACGCTTCCTCATCAATATCTCGGTCCTCGTATACCCCGGCTAGATTAACATATACTTCGGGAAAATCGGATTTGATCGCGATGGCTCGGCGGAAAAGCGCGATGGCCTGCTCGTGCTCTTCTCGATTCTTAAAGAGCTGCCCTAGGTTGTTATAGGCCTGCACAAAGAGCGAATCCGCAGCGATCGCCCGCTCATAAGCCTTAAGGGCCTCTTCCGGACGATCCAACTTTTTATAAATAAAACCGAGGTTGTTGTAAGCCGCCGCATTGCCCGCGTCAAAGCGCACCGTCTGCTCATACGCGCGAACAGACCGTTCAAGGTCTCCGTCCTCGTAGTAGATCTGCGCCAGCTGCAAATGCGCTTCGGCAAAGGACTCGTACAGTTCGACACAACGCTCAAAGGCTGTGCGCGCCGAATCGACGTAGCCGTGTTTGTGGTAAGTCTCACCTAATTGAAAGTGTAATAGGGGCGCATCCGGCCTGACCTCCAACGCCCTGAGGACTTGACTGATTTCCGCTGCTGCCCGCTTGCGAGGTGTATTCGCTTCTTCTTCCCGCCCACCACACCCGGCCAAAATTGCCAGGCAAGCAACCACTCCGACTATCTTCACTATTCCTCCTTGGTCACGCGCCACAATACCCTCAGCGAATAACGCCACCCGTACATCGCGAATTTATCGCGGCGAATCAGGGGACGTTCCAACGGCCTGGCGGAAATCAACGTCTGCCAGCCTTTTACATTGCGAAACGGCACCGTCGCCTCAGCCGGCTGGACAACCCCCACCATATCCTTGAAGGACACCGGGATCGGTTCGCGCAAGATATGGCGGTTGATGCCCTTGTGCGCCGGCACGAAAGTCTCGCTTTCCCCGACTATAGAAAAATGCTCGCCACTCTTCGCCTCGCGCACGATAAGTAATTTGACAGGGTTCAACTGCTCGGCGTAAAACTCCCAGGCGAATACTTCGCCGCCTTCGGCTTCCCTGGGAAAACGAACTGTCCTCTCGATAACGACCAAGGGCGAATAATCGACCAAGGTATCACCTTGCGCGAGATCGCGCACACCGACCGAATCAACGTGCATCCCCTCCTGTGTCAACAAACGCCGGAGCTCATCCTCGCCCAATTCACTCGGTGGTGGGTCAGCACATGAGCAAACCAAAGCAGCGAGTCCCAATATCAGACGGATCATTAAGTGCCAACCTTCCTTGTCTCGTTTTGTACTGATTTATGCCACACACGCCAGAAACGACGAAACAGAGGTTCCAACTCGGCCAGATCGACCTCTTCGTCATGCAGGTCGACCGAGCGCCGCAAGGTGCGGTAGCGGTTGCTCTCTTGGGGTAATCGAATCAGTTTCAGCACCATAGGCGCGTCTAATTCGTTTGGATCAGACGACACCAGTACTCGTAAGCCTCAGCCATTAAGCGGCGCCGAGCGTGAATCTTAATCATCTCCGTGACTTTGAGCTGCAAGGCCAGTTTATGTAAGTCGATATTCGGCATCAGAGAGCTCCGCGGTTTATAGGCCAAATCCAAAATAGTAGCGAAACTTATCGATCTTAGGTCCTCCTCCGGTATCGACCCTGTCGCGGTTGAGCGGGTGCGCAACCTGGAAAAAAGCGGTCATCGGTATGCGGTAGAAGGTAAACAACTGCAAGCGCAATTCACCGCCGACATCGGTCAGGAACTTGTCGGTGTTGAAATCTACATCTTTGAAACGAGAGAAATTGCCCACAGCGCCGGCCTCGGCGAAAAGTTCGGCGTAGAGCTTGGAAAAATTGAAGTTGATAAAACGGCTATTGAGCCGTTTGAGCACAGGAAATCCATAACCGACGCGGCCATAAACCAATTTCGAACCGTTATCGGTGAAATAGGGATAACCGCTAAGAAAATTGCGCCCGCCGATATAGTAGCGTAGAGGCCAGTAAAAACGCCCTTCGAAAAAACCACCGTCCTCTATGAAACTGGGTTTGAGCTGGGTATTCTTATACGCGCCGAGTAGACTGATATTGAGCGAGTTGTTGAAAGGCAGCGCGATCCGCTCATTGTAGGAAGCCACGTACTCGTTGACCCTAAGGTGGCGATTGACCCCGACAAACTGATCACCGGGAACCCCGTTGGCCGGTATCGGCTGAGCCAGTGAATCGGCTATAGTCGGCAACATATAACGATAGGCGAAAGCCAGCGCACGCCCCGAGGGGTTGATCATCTGATCGGCTGTCGGGTTAAATTTTTGGTAATGCCAAGACACACTCATCAGGTGCGTGCTGAAAAAATCCACCTCATTATAAAACTTCAGTGGATCTTGGCTGTCGACTAATAAGGTATCCTGGCCCAAAAACCCCGGGTCCAAGACCTCAGAGACATCGACACCATCCTGGACCAGATAAACCTGGGTCTGGTTGCGGAAATGGCGCAAGGTCCAGCTCTCGGCGTAATTGCGGTACATATAGATGCCGCTTAATTGCGTGCGGCGGGTCAACGGCAGATCGACGCCGACGGCCACTTGTTCAAAAACCGTCTTGAAGAGATCTTCGCGACTATTGCCCTGGTAGACATACTGCTCAGTTTCGGGGACTAGCAGACTCGTCACTGAATCGACGGGCACCGGATAGATATTCGTCGCTGCCAAGGTATCAACCGCTATCTGGTTGGTCTTGATTAGATTGTCGACCTCGCGCCGCCGCCCGGCGATATAGAAAGAGGGGTTGAAGGTCCGGTTGTTACCAACAGCGGGCCGCAGGCTCTTTTGGTAGAAGAAACCGAAATCGGTGTTGAGGTCGGTCGCGTCGCGCATATTCTTGCCGATAATGCCCCAAGCCGTCAACTGCTGCCCACCGAACATATCCCCGGCCGAGAACTGCATTCCGCCGCTGGCCTGGTTGAGACCGAAGCTATTGCCGATATAGGTCGGACCGACCTGGAGAATCGGGATATACCGCAGGACATTGCGCCCGCCATAGCGGCCTATCGTAAACTGCTCGGAGAGCTTCGGCCCATCGAAGATCGATCGGTAGTCGCGCATCGCCACAGGTTCGAAATAGGCGTCGCGCTCAAATTCACCGAGTTTGAAGCGGTAGAGGCTGTAGTTGTTGGAGTGATACGAGCTATAAACGACCTCGTCATCGACCGAAACCGTCGGCACAAAAGCCCCGCCGACTACATTAGTCAACTGCTCGACTTCGCCATTTTCCATGTGATAGCGGTATATGTTAAATATTCCGCCCTGGTCCGAGGCGAATAGGAAACCGGAACCATCGGGCAACCAGGCCGGATCTCGTTCGTCGGCCGATGACGCGAGCAAGGCCCGGAACCCGGAAGAATCGGGATGCGCGAAGGCGACGCTATCGGGAAAGACATCCATGACCTCCGCCTCGCCCTCTTCGTCTTCGTCTTCCTCCCCCTTCTTAGCCATCATCTTGGCCATCATCTTTTTTATGCCGGGAGAGGACTTGTTGAATTCGGGTCGCGGTGGGCTATCCGCGCGCATCATCGCGATATCGCGATCTTCACCGCGGAAGACACTAAACAACAGCCACTCGCCGTCGGGCGAAAAGCGCGGCGCGCTGTACTGGGTGGCGTCGTTGTTGTTGGTCAGATAAACTAGATTGGTACCGTCTCGGTCGATGAGGCCGAGGTTGTTGGTCCCGTCCTCATTGTGTACAAAGACGATGCGCTCGCCGTCGGGCGAGAATGAAGGATCCTTAGACCGCAGCTTGGCACTGATACGACGCTCTTTGTCGGTGGCCACATTATAGATATAGAGATCGTCAAAACCGCTCTTGTTGCGGGAGAAGACAAGCTCCTCGCCATCGGGTGACCAGGACATGCGAGTATTAACGGATCCTTTGAGCTTCGTCTTCTTGCCCGTCTCGAAGTCGTAGATCTTCAGAGCAGTGATCGCGTAATCCTGCTTCTCGCTAGTGAGATAAGCTAATTTCTTGCCGTCGAGCGAAAGCGCTGGATGGTATTCAAGCACGCCTTCGTTGACCTCGTCGAGCGGCACGCCTTCGAAAAAACCCCGACTGCCGATCTCCGATTCGAGGCGGCGATAATTCTCGGTTAGGAAAGCGTGCCAATCGTCGTAGAACTGGTCGGCGGAAATGCCTAAAACCTCGCGAATGGCCGGGTCGAAGCTCATCAAGCCGACATGACGGGTCAACGCGTCGACTTTCTCAGGACCGTACTGCTGATGGATATAGACCATCATCGAATAACCCTGGTTGTAGACGAACTCCCCATAAAACTTACCGGCGCGGTCCATCACCGTCCCCATCTCGCTCCAGGAGAGCAGGTCGTCTTCTAAAACCGCCATGCGCAACAACATATCGCGATGCGAATCCCAGGTGTCGTAACCGAACTTATAGGCCCCGTACTGGGCGATGCCTTCGGACCAGCCGCGCGGAGTATTAAGATGGTAGAGCGGAAACTGAAAGGTTATGTCGGGGTTGGAATCCGTGCGCGAAACCGAAATCAACGCAAACTGGAATGGCCACTTCTTACGCGCTTTGTTGAGCGTGATTATATGCGTCAGCTCGTGGGTCACGACATTTTTGATCCAGTCGTGGCTGCCACGCAACTCAAAATCCAGGTTGGTGGCCCAAATGGCCATAGTATTGGTATAATAATCGGCCCAACCATTGCCCAACCGGTCGGAGCTGTCGAGTACCATAACGTGGATAGTACGGAAATCGTCGTAGTAGTCGTAGGCCGAGGCCAAGGCCGGGAAAACTTCCTCGCAGGTCTCGGCGACTCGCCGGGCCGTGCCTTCGGCACCACCCGAAAAATGGACTCGGAAATGGTCGGTGACAATGGTCTGCAACTGGGCCTGGGCCGCTCCGGAGAAGAACAGCAAAGCCGCGATTGAGAGGATCGCTCTGCGCAAAGTGCATCCCTTTCGCAAATCGACGATCAACACCCGGCGAATCCAGGGCATCGATCGTCAAATATTCTCTAGAAAATACTGGGGGGCAACCTCCCTGTCAAACAGCTAAATTGACCAGGTACAGCTAGATAGAAGGTCTCAAATTGAAGATTGCTTTCATAAAAAGCCCCCGCGCGTTATTATTGGACGCCAAACCGCAATAGACCATTTAAACCCACAAAGGGACAACATGCAATACACTATCCACCGCACCACCAACCTAGCCGAGCCCGACGCCAACTGGGAACGCTCTGAATGGCAATCGGCTGAGACCCTAGAAATTACCCATTTCCCTTGGCAAGACTCCGGCCATCGCCCTGGCGTAACCGCTCGTTTGCTCTACGACGAAAATGTGTTGGCTATCATATTTCGCGTCGAGGACCGCTATGTCCGCGCGGTGGCGCAAAATTTCCAAGACTCAGTTTGCACTGATTCCTGCGTCGAATTCTTTGTCTCACCCCTGCCCAATTCGCAGGCCTATTTCAATTTCGAGGTCAATTGCGGCGGCACCATGTTGCTGTATCGCTGTACTTCTGCCACTGAACGCGAGGCCGGTCGCGACAGGCAAAGTGTCAGCGACGCCGATGGCGATACCATCCGCATGGCCTCCACATTGCCCAAAATTGTCGAACCAGAATTGATCGAACCGACGATCTGGTCCGTTGAATATCACGTGCCCTTTGCGCTTTTTGCCCAATATTTTGGCTGCGACACACCGACAGCCGGTAGCGAATGGAAAAGTAATTTCTATAAATGCGGCGACCGCACCTCGCATCCACATTGGGGATCGTGGGCGCTGGTCGAAACGCCCAGCCCTAATTTTCATCAGCCAGACTTTTTTCAACCGTTGGTGTTTGCTTAGAACCGTAGGAGCTAGTTCTTGAATCGGGTAATCTCTTTACCAGGGCTTGAAGTTCGCCCCATTACACTACTTGCCGTTTACCAAGGACGCGGTACATATCTACATCGGACTGACCGTCTATTTTACAGCGAGTTTTGCAAGATAAGAGACACGCGTACAAAAAAGGAGCTAAGGTGGCAATACTAGTAACGGGTGGTTCGGGTTATATCGGCAGCGTAACGGTCGAAATGCTGCGGGCGCAGGGCGAGCAGGTGATTATACTCGACGATCTATTCCGCGGCCATGCAGCGACCATACCCGATGACGTGCCATTGCACCAGGGCAAGGTCGGCGACCGCACGCTGGTCCGCCACATACTCGCAACGCACGATATCGACGCCTGTATCCACTTCGCCGCCCTGACCTATGTGGGCGAGTCGGTTGACGACCCACTGCACTATTACGAAAACAATACCAACCAGAGCCTGGCGCTTTTGCAGGAATTAGTCACCGGCGGCGTGCGCCAGATCGTATTTTCCTCGACGGCGGCAACCTATGGCGAACCGCAATACACCCCACTCGACGAAGCCCACCCACAGCACCCCGAAAACCCCTATGGCTGGGGCAAGTTACTCGTCGAGCGCGCGCTGTCGGCTTCCGAAGGCGCCTATGGCCTGCGCTTTGTCGCCCTGCGCTATTTTAACGCCTCCGGCGCTACTGCCGAACGCGGCGAGGACCACGAACCCGAATCGCACTTGGTGCCCAATGTGCTCTTTGCGGCGTTGGGCAAACGCGAATATCTATCTGTTTTTGGCGACCAGTACCCGACACCCGATGGCACGCCGGTACGCGATTATGTGCACGTGGCCGACCTTGGCCGGGCACACGCGCTAGCGTTGGCTTATTTGCGCGACGGCGGCGAGGGCCTCTACGTGAATTTAGGCAGCGGCCGCGGTTATTCCGTGCTGGAGGTAATTGAGACGGCCAGACGCATAACCGGCAAGCCGATTGAAGCGCGTATCGAAGCGCCGCGCGCCGGCGATCCTTCCTTCTTAGTCGCCAGCGCCGACAAGGCACGCGCGATCCTGGGTTGGCAACCGCAATTCGACGACCTCGAAGGCATCGTCGCCAGCGCCTGGGATTGGCACAGTCGCCACCCGCACGGCTACGGAGACCAATAATGCGCTTCAAGGCCGAAGACCATCCGCACCGACGCTATAATCCGCTCAACGGTCAATGGGTGCTCGTATCGCCACACCGCGCCAAGCGCCCTTGGCAAGGCCAACGCGAATCAAGCTCAGACGACGCGCGCCCGACCTACGATCCAGACTGTTACCTCTGCCCAGATAACGAACGCGCCGGCGGCGAAGAAAACCCCCCTTATGACAGCACTTATGTTTTTACCAACGATTTCGCCGCCCTGCTCGCGGATTCACCGCACCCAACAGAGGAAGGCCACCCACTCTTTCGCAACAGCGGCGTACGCGGCACCTGCCGCGTGCTCTGTTTTTCGCCGCGCCACGATCTGAGTCTAGCCGAAATGAACGTCGAGGAGATCGCCCGCGTCATCGATCTGTGGCGCGAGCAAAGCCTGGAGTTGGGGCGCGAATACGCCTGGGTACAGGTTTTCGAGAACAAGGGCAAGGTTATGGGCTGCTCGAATCCGCACCCGCACGGCCAGATCTGGGCTCAGGACCTGCTACCCGACGAGGTCGAGCGCGAAGATCAGAACCAGCGCGCTTATTCGGCCCAGCACGACCGGTCCCTGTTATTGGATTATGCCGAACAGGAGATGGCACGCGGCGAGCGCATCGTCGTCGAGAACGAGCACTGGTTGGCGCTGGTGCCCTATTGGGCGCTGTGGCCCTTCGAGACCCTCGTATTACCCAAAAAGCGCCTGCCCCGACTCGACGCGCTTTCCATCACTGCAAGGAATAGCCTGGCGCATGTGCTTCAGCGCCTATTGGTGTCCTACGACAACCTCTTTGAATGTTCCTTCCCCTACTCTATGGGCTGGCACGGAGCACCCTATCGAATAGAAGACGACGGACACTGGCAATTACACGCGCACTTTTACCCGCCGCTCTTGCGCTCGGCCAGCGTGCGAAAATTCATGGTCGGCTACGAAATGCTCGCCGAGGCACAACGCGACCTGACGCCGGAGCAAGCCGCCGAACGCCTGCGCGCCACTCCGCAAACCCACTATCGCCACCGCTAAACGCAGCGAGGAAATCGATATGTCGCTCAACGAACAGGCCGCCACCGCTTTCACCGAGCAGTTCGCGCAGGCACCCGAATGGATCGTGCGCGCGCCTGGACGCGTCAATATCATCGGCGAGCACACCGACTATAACGACGGTTTCGTCCTACCGATGGCCATTGACCGCGCCGTCTACATCGCCTGCCGGCCCACCGAAACGCAAACGGTCAAAGTGCATTCGCTGGACTTCGACGAAACACGCGCTTTTGACCTGGCGGAAACCACCGCGCTCAAACCGGCGGCCGATGGTTGGCTCGAATATCTCAAGGGCACGGCCTGGGCGTTGCAGGACGCCGGCTACTCGCTCAAAGGATGGGAAGGAGTACTCGTCGGCGACATACCGGTCGGTGCTGGCCTCTCGTCCTCTGCAGCGGTTGAAATGGCGACGGCGCGCGCCTTTGCCGCAGTCGCGGATCTGCCATGGGAACCCGGCACCATGGCCCGCCTCGGTCAGCGCGCCGAAAATCAGTGGGTCGGCGTCAATTGCGGTATTATGGACCAGATGATCTCGGCGACCGGGCGCCAAGGCCACGCGTTATTGCTGGATTGCCGGTCATTAGAAGGGGACTTGGTGCCCTTGCCGCAAGGGGTCGCAGTGGTGATTCTCGATACCGGTACGCGGCGCGGGTTAGTCGACTCAGCCTATAACGCACGACGCGCCCAGTGTGAGGCGGCAGCGCGTTTTTTTGGCGTGCAGGCCCTACGCGATGTCGACGAAGAGACCTTCGCCGCCCGTGCACCCGAACTCGACGAGACCGCGCGCCCCCGTGCGAACCACGTAATCAGCGAGAATGCGCGCACCGTGCAGGCCGCCGAGGCGATGCGCGCCGGCGATGCGGCATCCTTGGGCCGTCTGATGAATGAGAGCCATCGCAGTCTACGCGACGACTTTTCCGTATCGAGCCCAGCCCTAGATGCAATGGTCGAATGCGCACATGCACAGACTGGCTGTTATGGCGCGCGCATGACCGGTGCCGGTTTTGGCGGTTGCGCGGTGGCTCTAGTCGCGGCCGAAAACGCCGAATCCTTCGCCGCCGCTACGGAGACCGCCTACCGACAGGCCACCGGCAATGATCCCAGCGTTTATATCTGCAAGGCGACCGATGGTGCGGCCTTGCTGGAATAATCGGCCTTACCCAGGTGCATTGCACCAAATGATAAGGACAGCAGCATATTGCTACTGCACAAACTGATCCCCCACCACTCGACGCCGAATCTCACCGACAACATCCGTTGGAGCATCGACCTGCGTTACCAGAAAACCGGCACGCCAACGGACCGCGTACGCTATCCCGCTTTCATTACTCGCAGCCGCTCTCAACCGGGCGCGAAATATACCGACTACGAAGAGTGGTACCAGCGTTGGTTAGAAGCTCTCAAACAAGCCCCCCTTAGCACGCACCCCGTCCGGGAAAACCCGCTCAACGAACACCTCACTGTATCTGTCGACTGATGATCGCTATCCAGCGTGTGCTTCTTGTTTATTAAAGCGATAGATCCGCTGCGCGCGCTGTGAAAGCCCGTCCATGATCTCTGGCGCGAGGGGTTCGGTCGCTTTGCTTTGATAACCCAGGCTGGGGAAGTGGCGGTGATAGACCAGCGATAACATAGTACGCCGATGCACTGTGCGATTGGGCATCGCCCGATGCCAAAGACGCATATCGCGCACCAACGTCGAACCCGCCGGCATATTGGTGCGAATGGACGGCACGGTCTTCGCTCGTTTCTCCAACCCGCCGACCCGGCCAATATCCGCCGGATCTATCGTCGCCTCGTGATCCGTAATAAGGTGTGTGCCGGGCCACACTTCAGTGCTGCCATTTTCTTCGGCAAAATCGACCAAGGGGATATGCACGACGATCATATGCGGCGGCATAGCAATGGGCAGGTCCGGAAAAAGATGCAGTTGATCGCGGTGAATCACCTGGGTCTCCGGCCAATTCGGCGCCGTGGAATTGCAGTGATAGGGCAGCTTAGCCCAAAAATCCTTGCCGATCATGATCTCCATAATCTGCAGCGCCCATGGATTTTCAATCGCCAACGGGTCAATAAAGGGCATACTCAAAAGATCACCCGGCACACGGTCTTCGATATGCGCGTCCCAGGCCTCCCGCATGCGATCGATCCACTCCCCGCTCATTGTTTCTTCTAAAACGACAAAGCCGCTTTCGCGCACCTGGCGCACCGCTTCGAAGAGGGTCTCGTCGTTCAACGCTTGCTGTCGTATTTCTTCAGATGGAATTTTAATATCATGCGATTCCTCCGACAGCAGGTAATGCACCGAATATCAAGATCAACGCAAATACGCCGCCTCCACCTTCGCCAGCGCCGCTACCACATCTGCCGCCTCCTGTTCACCCCAATTGTCGTGGATCGACATAATACAATGACGCTCAGCCGATTCCACGGCATTGGGACAGGGAAACTCTGCATTCCGATCGCCCTGATAGGCCGGCAAACCCCACGGATAGTCGCTGCCCGGAAAAACCTTGCGCTCCTTAAACCAAATGGCCTCCGAAGGGATATGTCGATACAACGCCGATACCGGGACCCCCTCCGCGGCGACCGCCTTTGCGAAGGAATCCTTGTCGACGGTGAGTTTGTCGACATCAACGTGAAAACGCATAAACCAGTAGACGCCTTGCGTCTGCTCAGCTTGCCAGCCCAAGCGCACGGCCTTGAGCCCGGCAATGCCCTCTTCAATCTGCGCGGCCACCTGATGGCGTCGGTCGTTCATCGCCACAATCCGGCGCAATTGTACCCGTCCAATAGCCGCCGACAGATCATTGCCGTTTAAATTGAGCCCGGCGCGCAAATTAGAAGTGGCCTCCGTATTAAACGGCTTGCCTCGGTCGGAGAAACGCTTGGATTCCCAAACTAGCGCCTCGTCCCGAGTAAAGACCACACCCCCTTGCGGGCCTGTCGCATGGTGCTTGCCGCTCATCGTCGAAAAGGCGGCGATATCGCCCAAGGTCCCCACCATCCGACCCTTGTAGAGGGCGCCGTGCGCCTGTGCGCAATCTTCGATAACGGGTATGCCGCGTGCCTGCGCCAGTTCCAGGATCGGATCCATATCCGCCGGTTCCCCGGCGATATGCGCGACGACAATCGCGCGGGTATGCGGCGTCAGCACCGCCTCGATTTGCTCAGCACCGGCGTTAAACGATCCCGGTGCCGCATCGCTGACCACCGGCACCTGGCACAATAAGGCCACCGGCATCGCACCGCCCGGATCCGTAATCGGCGGGATCACCACCTCGCCAGCCGTTTGCAACTCGAGCGCGCCCAACGCCACATAGAGCGCCGAAGTGCCCGAGTTGACCAGATCGGCGTAGCCCCCGCCCATAAATGCGGCGAACTCCTGCTCATAGGCCAATTCTTCCGGGCCATTGTAATTGATCGCGTTGCCGCTCTCTATCGCCGCATCGAAAAGTTTGACCGCCACCGCCCGCTCCTCCTCGCCAAAAAGATGCCGTTTAGGAAACGGTGTTTCGCGGATCTTTGCCCCTCCGTCAATCGCCAGCATATTGTTCGTTTTCCTTTCCGCGTTGCTCAACGCCAAAATCTGCTCCTATATTAGAACAACTCTTTCACCTGGACCAATACATGGATTTGCAGTTGTCTCTCTGGCCCCTGGTATTGGGCCCTTTGTCTGTCACCGCACTGGCCGTCCCATTTGTCAAACGATTGGCCTGGCGCTACAATTTCGTCGATCGACCCGAAACCGGGCCCCACAAATCACACCAGCAGCCCACGCCCTACGGCGGTGCCATAGCCATCTTCTGCGGTTTGTTGCTCAGCCTATATGTAGTTTTGCCCTATCTAGTACCCACCCTGCAACAGCAGGCCATCGAGGGCAATCATACTTGGTTATTGGGTTCGCTTTTGGCCGCGGGCGACTTTATGCAAAAAGGGGCCGATCTTTCGCTACTGCTCGCCGGCGGATTCGCCCTGTTCTTACTCGGGCTTGCCGACGACTGGCGCGGTTTGCCTCCTCTGCCCCGATTTCTCGCACAACTATTCATCATCACCGCCGTCGTCACCACCTTGCCGGCCTGCCGCTTGTCGCTCTTTCCCGAAGCGCCTCTGCTCAATATGGCGCTGACGGTCCTCTGGCTCACGGCGATGAGCAATGCCTTCAACTTCCTCGACAATATGGACGGGCTCAGCGCCGGCATCGCCGCCATCAACCTGATATTCCTGGCCTTTATGGCCTTATTGGTACGCGATTTCGCACTGGCCACTTTTTGTCTTGTGCTCTTCGGCGCGCTCTGCGGATTCCTACTCTACAACTTACCGCCAGCGACGATCTTCATGGGCGACGCCGGCGGCCTCTTTCTCGGGTATAGCGTCGCGGCCATCGCCGTCCTGCTCAGCCAGACCTACGCCGAAGCTACTCTTTTTGCTGCGCATCAACTAGCTTCTCTACTGGTGCTGGCCGTACCCGTGTACGACTTTGCCAGCGTCAATCTAATCCGCATCCGCACTGGGTCCAAACCCTGGATCGGCGACAAAAACCACATCAGCCACCGTCTAGTGCGTTTGGGGCTGTCGCGGCGCGGCGCGGTACTAGCGATCTATCTGGTCACCACATTGACCGGCCTATCCGCGCTATTGGCGCTGCACTTCAACCAACCCGCCTGGATCGCCATCGGTCCATTGTTTATCGGTGTCATCGCTATCGCCGACCGCTTGAGCTATCGCGCACCAGAGTCCTCATAAACCCGCTACCCGTGCAACCTCTTAGGATCCCAATGCAGACTACCATACTCGGCCGCACCGGCCTCACCGTCTCCCGCATGGGCGTCGGTGCAGGAGGCCCCAGCCAGATCGGCCGGAAAACCGGCCTTAGCGAGAACGAATCCGCCGACCTGCTGCGTCACGCTTTCGACCAGGGCGTCAACTTTGTCGATACCGCAGAGGGCTATGGCACTGAGCCCATCGTCGGGCAGGCGCTACAGGGTCGCGACCGGTCGTCCATTATCGTCTCCACCAAGAAATCGACCCGCAGACAGGAAGTCACCGCCCAGACGCTACAGGCCAGTCTCGATCAGAGCTTGCAAAACCTAGGCACCGATTATATCGACCTCTACAACCTACACGGCGTGGTTCCGCAAGACTATCCCCGACTCGTTACCGACATCTACCCCATATTGCAAAAAGCGCAGGACCAGGGCAAGATCCGCTTTGTCGGCCTCAGCGAGATGTTCAACGAAGACCTTGGCCACACGATGCTGCAAATGGCACTCACCGACGATCTCTGGGACGTATTAATGGTCGGCTTCAACCTGTTAAACCAGACCGCCCGCGAAAAAGTATTCGCCCAGGCGATGGAGCAAAATGTCGGCATCCAGATTATGTTCGCCGTACGCAAGGCCCTCAGCCATCCGGACAACTTGCGCGCGTTCGTTGCCGACCTGGTGCAAAAGGGACAGATCGCACCCGCTGACATCGACGATTTCCCCGCTTTCCTGCTGGCGCAGACCGACTCGCTGCCCGATGCCGCCTACCGCTTCTGCCGCGACGAGCCCGGTGTGCACATCGTGCTCTCGGGCACCGGTAACGCCGAGCACCTCGACGCCAACCTCGCGTCTTTCGCACAACTTTCCCTATCGCAAGAGACGCGCGACAGGCTCAAACACATCTTCCGCCGCGTCGATTCGACCACTGGCCAGTCCATCTGATTTTCCGTGCGGCAAGCAACCACAAACCTAGCCCCATAGCATAGCGTTTCAGCGTGGAAAGACGGATCTTGCAAAAGAGCTTAACATAAAAAAGAGGCTGATCTTCGCCCGACTGCTCATAGCCCTCCCCCTCACCGTACAAGATGCCGAACTGGAGGTCTCCAAAGTCGCCGGACAGATCCGCCAGGCGTTGGTGCCGAATGCACTTCATGGAGCGGCGGTTTTATCTCCGCCGAACGCTGGATCGCCATCCTGCATAGCGGCCTAAAATAATACCAATACGGAGCACTATCTTGATATTCCATAAATCGACTGCACTTTGAGCGAAAAACACGACCCCTACAGTTCCCTACGCATCCAGCGCTTCCGCCGTTTTCTCATCGCCTCCGCTTTAGTGCGCATGGGAACCGCCGCGCAAGGCCTAGCCATAGGCTGGGAAATGTACGACCGCACCGGCCAGGCCCTTTCCCTTGGCATGGTCGGTCTGGTCCAGGCCATACCGATGCTGCTCTTCACCCTGCCGGCCGGCTATTTGGCCGATGTCTTCGACCGCCGTAAACTGATGATGCTCAGCCTAGCCGGCGCGACCCTCACCTCACTGGGCCTGGCCATTTTTAGTTGGTACCAGTTCCCGGTCACTTGGATGTACGCGCTGCTCTTTCTCGATTCGTCTCTGCTGCGCATAGGCTCACCGGCACAAAGGGCCATCACGCCGCTATTAGTCCCCGACGAGCTCTTCGAAAACGCCGCAAAATGGTCCACTAGTCTGATGCAGATCACCGGCATCGCCGGACCGGCTATCGGCGGTTTTATCATCGCCTTCAATATTCAGGCCGCTTATGTGCTCAGCGCCTTTTCATCGCTGGGTTTTATCCTCTTCCTCACCACCATGACCCTGCCTCCGGCTCCGCGCAGCGAACGCGGCAATATGTTCGCACAGATCGCCGAGGGGCTGCGCTACGTCCGTGACCAAAAGCTCCTGCTCGGCGCGATCTCGCTCGACCTCTTCGCCGTACTGCTGGGCGGCGCGGTCTATCTGTTGCCGATCTTCGCCCGCGATATTATCGACCTCGAAACCATCGGCCTTTCACCCGAGGCAGCGCTCGGTTGGCTGCGCGCCGCGCCCGCCGTCGGCGCCTGTATTATCGCCCTATTAATGGCCTACCTGCCACCGATTCGCCACGCCGGCCGCGCCCTACTGCTCTGTATCACCGGTTTCGGCGCGGCAACTATCGTCTTCGGTCTCTCGCAAAACTTCTGGCTCTCCCTGGTGATGCTGGCGCTGACCGGCGCCTTCGACAATGTCAGTATGGTGATCCGCCGAGTAATCTCGCAAATGAGCACCCCCAACCAGATGCGCGGCCGCGTCCAGGCCGTCACCGCCATTTTCGTCGGCTCTTCCAACGAAATCGGCGGTTTCGAATCCGGAGCGGTGGCGCAGGTTTTTACGCCGGTAATATCTGTCGTCAGCGGCGGCATCGGCACCCTGCTAGTCGTCGCCGCGTGGACTGGCCTCTTCCCCTCGCTGCGCAAGCTCGGCAGCCTCTCGTCTCTGACGCAAGAAGAACCGTCAACCACCGCAGCCTCTAAGAATGGATAACAGAAAATGAACGCACTCGTCACTGGAGGCACCGGAACCGTCGGCCGCCGCTGCGTCGCACGGCTCGTCCGCGCGGGCCACACTGTTCGAGTCATCGGCCTCGATGAAAACCTCAAAATAGACGGCGCCGGGAATGC
>DQLG01000066.1 GCA_015660315.1 Candidatus Latescibacterota bacterium | reverse complement strand
TAAGCTGCTGATCACAGCGCATCATCGGACGATATGGCAAAGAGCAGCGCCAACCACCCAAGGTCGGCGCTGCTCTTTGTTCTCCCATAAGATTTTGGCACCGGAACACGCCTGCGCTATACTTGTATGGCTATTCGTCTGTACTAAGAGGTATGAAGTAATTAAAATAAGGTCCTGATGATAGTACTATTGGTCGAAGACGCGCAGGGCATGCGCAAACTCGTCGCCACCATGCTCCTGGGCATGGGTTTTACGAATGTGATCGAGGCCAAAGACGGGGCCGAAGGCTGGAAGCGGTTGATGCAACACGACGTCGACGTCGTGCTCACCGACTGGAATATGCCCATTATGGACGGCATCGAGTTGGTGGAGAAGATTCGCCAAGCCCCCGGCTACGAAGCCCTTCCCATCCTGCTCTTCACCGCGCGCACCACCAAAGAAGACGTATTGCACGCCCTCAAGGCCGGCATCGACACCTATATCACCAAACCCTTCACCCCGCAACAGCTCCACACCAAGATTCAGACGGCATTGCTCAAACGCTCGCGCCAGCAGGTCAATGATATTCTTCGCCACCAGGATGAGATCGACCGCAAAGACGACTTCCCAATAATCATCTTCGGCGAGTCGCACACCACTGCCGACCGGCTCAGTCAAACCGAAAACAAGATCATCTTGAACTTCCTCGCCAATACCACCGCCGCCGTGCGCAATGTCGACGAACGCACGCCCGATTACCATATCGGTTACATGCTGTCCGACAGCACCGGGCTGGTCAGCCAGCAGATACACGTACTCAAAGACCGCACCAAGATGCTGGTCATCTCCTCCCAGCTCAAAGGCGGCGGCGTCACACTCGCGCGGCTAGCCAGTATCAACAACCACGGCACCATCGGCATCTTCGTCGTCTGCGACCAGGTCAACGAGCTGACAGCCAAGGAACGATTCGGCCTCGACCGGCTCGACGTCACCGTCTTCCAACGCCGCCTGCTACAGACCGAAGACTTCGAACAGATGGTCGCCGAAAAAATTGTCGCTGTGCTCGCCGGTGATGTCCCAGTGGAACTGCCGTCGCCCGCAGAGGTTCGCAAGCGCATCGACAACGATATCCGCAATATGGTGGACCTTCCGGTTCTGCCCCAGGTATACAACCAGATCATCGCCCTCGACAAGAACCCCGAAAGCGAGATGCAGGACTGGGTCTCCGCTGTCGAAACCGATCCGCTCAGCGCGGCCCAGGTCATCCGCCGCTCGCGCTCACCGATGTACGGTTTCCAGGGCGAAATCAACGACGTCGGCAAAGCGGTAGTGCTGCTCGGCAAGGACACGGTCAAGGAGATGGTCATTGCCGGCGCATTAAAACGCTCCCTCGAAGGCATCCAGGAACAGGGCTTCAGCGTCGAGGCATACTGGCTGCACAGCGTCGGCGTCGCCATTACCTCGCGCATTCTCGCCTTCCCGCTCGACGAAAAGGCTTGGACGCCCAAGCACCGCAAAGAATTTGAGGAGCATCAACTCAGCGCCGAGGCACAACAGGCCCTCAAAGAGCTGTGTCTCTGGGAAAAGCTCAAATTTCCGCCCACCAGCGATCCCTTTATCGGCGGCATGATGCACGATATCGGCAAGGTCGCCCTGATCCAGAGTTATCCCGGGCTCTACCCGATTATTATAGACGAGCTCAAACGCGAAAACTGGAATATATCGATGCGAGCGGTCGAGCATATTGTAGCCGGCGGTGCCCACCACAATATGGTCGGGCAGATCCTCTCGGAGAGCTGGAAGCTCGGCGAGATACTCACCAAGGTCATTGAAAACCACCATACGCCCCCAGCCGACGACCCGTTCTGCCAACTTATAACCCTCGCCGACTTTGCCGGCGGCTATATCTACCCCTACCCCAAAGACTCCCAATATCCCATGGCCAAAATACTGCGGGAGGAGGGAATGCAAGCCGACGCCGAACCGCCCGAAGGGATAGCGAGCACCAGCCCAGCGGTGGACAAGTGGGAAGAAGGCGAACAATCAAACGACGCGGAGCCCGGCCCATCATCCGGTCTGACGCCAGGAGCGGCGGTATACAATTTTCTACCGCCCCACCTTCTACAGTGGCTCGACATCGATATCAATAAGTTGATCGCAGCGGCGCGCCATATAAAACCCACCGTAGAACGACTCACTGAGGAAATTCGCAAGAGCGTCTAACCATATATGGACGAGAACAAACGCAAACACCCCCGGCTGCCCTTCGCGGCCACCGTCGAGATTTCAGGTCGGCGCCGATTCCATTTGCGGCGCGACGCGGGATATCAGCACGACCGGGTTCTATCTCGAAAGCCTAGTCATGCCGCCGCTTGACACCCCCTGCCAAGTCAACATAGTGCTGGCCAACGGCGAGATGACCCATACCATCGAAGGCGAGGGCAAAGTGATCCGTCATATCCAAGACGCCCAGCGCCAGGGCCTAGGGGTCGAATTCGTCAACCTCGACCCGGAATCACTAGCCTATCTGTGGCGCGTTATTCGCTACAATTCTCCGGCCGAGCCTTAGAACAGACGTCATGCAAACCTATTTCCTCGACGACCAGACCTTCGCCCAGTTCAGGGCCTATATCTACGACCTGACCGGTATCGATTATACCGAGAGCAAGCGCTATCTGCTCGATACCCGGGTCAGGCGTCGAGCCCGCGAAACGAATATGGACGACGGGCCGAGCTATCTGAACTTTCTCCAAACCAGTGCCGAGAACCAGTCAGAAATCGACCTGTTGATCGACCAGGTATCGACACACGAGACCAGTTTCTTCCGCCACACCAACCAGATCGCGATCTTCGAGAAGATCATCGACGAGATCATCGACGAACGGCGTATGGCCGGGAACAAGCGGATCAAAATCTGGTCGGCGGCCTGCTCCACTGGCGAAGAGCCCTATACCTTGGCGATGGTCGTGCGTGAAAAACTGGGCGGGGAGACCGGTTGGGACATCTCCATAGAGGGTACGGATATCAGCTCCGGCTCGATAGCGCAAGCCCGGCGCGGACGCTTCTCCGAGCGCAACGTGCGCAGCACGCCGGAACCCTACTTATCCAAGTATTTCCGCCAGGACAAAGACCCGCGCTTCTACACGCTCACCCCCGATATGGCCAATTCGGTCAAATTTGAAGCCATCAGCCTGATCGATAATGCCCAAACCAATGCCCGCCGGGACTTCGACATCGTCTTCTGCCGCAACGTCCTGATTTATTTTGACGATGTGGCAAAGAAGAAAGTCCTCGAAATGCTATGGAAGAGCCTGGTGCCGGGTGGCCATCTGGTACTGGGGACCTCGGATTCACTACACGGGCTGACCGACTCCTTCCAACGCACGCAACACTCGGTGTTCAACTTCTTCCTACGCGCCCCGGACTCCACCGTGCCGAACACGGCGGCTGCGGCTACACAGGGCACGACGCCGACCGCGCGCGCCGTTGAGGCCGCGCCTTCTTTGCCCCCGCCGTCCGCCCTTGACAATAGCCAATCCCTGCAGCTGAAAATCCTGATCGAACGCCTGGACCGGGGCATCCGCGACCTAAGCGAGGACCTCAATAATTCCTTGGGGAAAACCATCGACGCGGTCAGCACAGTGACCAGTACCCTGGAGACACTGGTGCAAAACGAGAATCTCGACCCCAAGAGCCGCGCCGAGTTGCGGGGAGCCGACAGGCAATTGATGCGGATCCTGCTCTTTCTGCAAGTCGGCGACCGCACCCAACAAAAGACAGAGGCCCTGCGCGCAACGTTGCAAGAGCTCTCGGACAATCTGCTCGGAGCGGAGAAAGAGGCGCCCGATCTGCAGGTTAGCATCACGAGTTTCGACAAGAATCTCCTGCCGCAGGACGACGAGGAATCGGACGACGAGGACGACGACGGCACGATGTCGCAGGACGACATCGACGCGCTCTTCAATTAGCCCTTATTAACGGCTAGCCCCGCCAACGGACAAACCTCATCGGCCAACTCCGCCTCGACCACCGCACGCGGCATGCCGCAGACTACCGAGGTCGCCTCGTCTTACGCGATGCTTTGCCCGCCGCACCCCTTCAACACCGCCATCCCCTCGGCCCCGTCTCACCCCATACCGGTGAGAATAACGCCCAGCACCCGCTTGCCATAGACCCTGGCCCCTGGACTCGACCATCACGTCGACCGAAGGCCAGTGCAAAGGGTCGGCCGGCTCCTGGTCCAAACCGACCCGACTTGGCGCACAGAACACCTGATGCCGGTCCCCCGGCGCCAATAATACCTGCCCCGGCGACGCCTGAGCGATACCTATCGGTAGTCCGGTAGGATACCGCGTCGAGGAATTTTCTTGGGCTTCGGTCGTACGTTAAGCCCTTCCCGCCGCCGAATGCACTAGACTTGCTTGCGACGTACGGTCCAACCCTCTCTTGCCAGCAAGGCACCGATGCGGCGGTAGCCATAGTGCGGATGATGCCAAGATAAAGCAATGATCTGCTGGTAGAGCTGCTCTTGGCGACCAGTCAACGATTCGGCCAACCTGGGCCAACTATCGAAGGTCAGCCGAAGCCTCGCGCATTTGCACCAGCGAAGCTGCCAACCTATCTGTCTTTAACACCTCGCCGCTCGCCCGGTCTACCTGGCCGAACTGCAATACACCAGTCGGGCACGACTGCACACAGGCGCTACAACGCACACATTGAGGATCGGCCATCGGCAAACCTTTGTTGGCAAAATTCATGACGTCGATGCCTTGGTGACACACCGAAGTGCACACATTGCAGGAGATGCACTTTTTCTTGTCAGCAAGGATGCGAAAGCGGCTAAAACGCGCATAAATGTGCATTAATGCCGCCAATGGGCAGGCGAAGCGGCACCACGCTCGACCGCTAAACCAGAAATAAGCCCCATAGCCGACCACCCCCGCCAACATCAAATCGACAACCCAGCGATAGTTGAGCTGAATGCCAAAAGCCTGCCAACCGTAGAGCATGCCCTCATAGAGCCCGCGCATCCACTGTCCGAAACCCGTATCCGGCCATACCCAACCCGCTACCCGCCCGAGCAGCATCACCATGCAGAGCAAGAGTATCACCTGGCCTAGGACATTCACCTTATTCCAAGCGGTGCCGTGCGGCATCTTATGCCGCTGGGTATCGCCGAGCGTCTCGGCCAACGCGCCGCATGAACAGATCCAACCACAATAGGCCCCCTTACCCCAGAAATAGACGATCACCGGCACGACGACAAAAGTCTGCACCACGCTAATGCCCAACCACCACCACATCGGTTCCCCGCTGAACACGTTCCAGACGAAGAGCGGCCAGGCCAATACCAATCCGAAAGCCCGCCAATACTCGCGCCCGTGGTCATAGCTGACTTGTGGAAAAAGTGCGTCGGCAACACCCCGAGCCCAACCCGCATCGAAAAAACCATTGTGCCCCAAATAGGGCAGGACGATATAGGGCAATAGAAAAAGTGGCACGATCTGCACCGCAGTCAAAGAAATCGTCTGCCATTTGACATAAGGGGTCTTGCGACGCGCAACCCGCCTATAACCAAAGACGATAATCAGCACCGTATAAACCAAGCTGTACCAAAAGCCAGGTTTGCCCAAATTAAAGGTCAAAACACCCAATAATGTCGAGAGATCCCCCGCCTGCACTAAGATACCCTGCATCAGATCCGGAACATTGAAGGGAAAGAGTTTTTCGCTCTTGAAAAGGTTGCTCAGCTCACCGTCAGCTTTCCAGTTGTATACGAAAAAGCAGACGGCCATAAAAAGGCCAAAGCCCCACCACTGCTTGCGTTCCATCTCGCCAATGATCGCCACCTCGGAACGGCGGAAAAAATCGAGCGGCGCCTCGCGGCCGATCATCGAGAACACGGCGTCGTTGGGCAAAGTCCGCTCCGTGCCTTCGGCATCCTTCAGCACCACTTGATTTTTAGCGATATCCAGCACCTGGCTGGCCATCAACATGTTGATCGACCCCGCCTTGCGTTCCCGCTCCATAAAATGACCGCTACCGGTCGTCACCCGCTCCGATGACGGCGTATCGACCGCCACCTCGGCCATCGGGTCGGCTGTCAACATTTCCAGCTTCTCGACATTCTCCGGTTTGGGCCGGGAAAAATCGGGTTTGCGATAAGAAACCGTCACCCGCCCGCCGCACTGAGCGATAGCAATGGCCGTCTCCAACGCGCTATCGCCGCCGCCGACCACCAACACGTCCTTGTCGTCGAAATCGGCCGGGTCGTGCAACCGGTTGAAGACTTTGTCCAAATCCTCACCCAACACCCCCAGCTTGCGAAAATTGCCCGAGCGCCCAATGCCAACGACCACCCGCCGGGCTTTTACATTTCCCCGGTCTGGTATGTGCAATTCAAAGTGGTCACCGCGCTTTTCGACCCGTTCAACGCGTGCCAGCGTCGGCTCGATACCCTGCGCCAGGGTCTGCTCGTACAACTCGGCGACCAAAGGCTCCTTGATTTGCGCGACAAAACGCATCTCACCGGCCGGCACCATTTCAGTCGGATAGGTGTAGATCGGTTTTCCCTTGGGAAAATTGACCACGGTCGAAAATGGCTCCGTCGCCTCGAATTGCACAAAGGACAAGCCCGCCTTGCGCGCCGCCAACGCCGCCGACATTCCCGAGACCCCGGCCCCGACAATCGCCAGATCCATGACCTCTGCCGAACCTTTGTCGGGTTGGAACGCCTCGTCCGTCAGGATATGTTGCACCGCCCGCGCCCCGGTATCGGCTGAAAACTTCAATAGCGGAATGCCCGTCAGATCGCCGACAATATACAAACCGGAGATATTGCTCTGGCCGTGCTCGTCGACCCGCGGCAGTTTCTCCACTACTCCCGCCGGCCAGCGGGTATGCAACCAGTGAACATACTTTGCGAGCATATTGCCCATTCCACCCTCCAATGATCAGAATTACCAACCGACAAACACCGCCTGCACGACAGACCGGCAGCGGCTACATACACAAAGCACGACAGCAAAGATCAAGAAATTATAACAAAAGCGACAACAACCAATAAAAAGCGCCCGACTCGCAAGCCAGCGCCCATTGACAATGTTCTCTACACTCAATAGGCGATCAACGCACCACCGACATCGTCCGCGTCTGACTGAATCCTGCCGCCGGCATCTCCAACCGGTAAGCATAGGTCCCGCTCGCCACCTGGCGACCAGCGTCGTCGCGACCGTCCCAGCGCTGCAGATACAACCCACTCGACTGCTGGCCCTCGACCAATGACCGCACTCGCTGCCCGGTCGCATTGTATACGTTCAACTGCACCTGCCCGTCGACCGGCAACTCATATTGTATCTGCGTTTCCGGATTGAACGGATTGGGGAAATTCTGCTGCAGGGCGAAACCTTCGGGCGTGGCGTCAAACATCTGCTCGACGGCCGTTATCTGCGGGATATCATCCTCCTCAATGATGCCCTCACCCGGCACCCAGACTTCGGTATCGGGCCAGTAGGACGACCAGGCGAACCACATCGCGTTATAGGCCGGCACCTGTTCGAGCTTGCGCCCCTCTAATGGCCCGGCGACCGCCTCGCCAAGTATATTCCAGCGCGACCGGGTCTCGATATCCATAAACTCCACCGGCAACAGCCCTTCCGGCTCGACGGCGTAAAAACTCAGCAACTGGCCGTCGATCTCACTGAAATAGGTCAATGCCGTACGCGAATCGGCGGCGAATACCGTAACCATCAGGTCGCCGCCGACAAAGTCGTTGATCACCGCCCCGTCCAGCATGGTATTGAAGGGATACGCTTTGGTCTCGTCATTATGGCACAAGCCCACGACCATGTCCTTGACCTGATGTCGCTGATCTAAGAAGCCATTGGTCGTCGAGGGCAGGAAAATTAGATATTCGTGACTTTGCCGGTAGTCGCCCAATGAACTACTGACATAGGGATACCTCATGTATTGCACCATGTTATAGGGGGGCCGGTCGGAGAGATAGCGCTCCCATCCAGTCCCGATCTTTACTACCGTGGTATTGGGGTACATCTGCTTCCACATCGCCCAAGTAGTCTCGACAACCGGCATCAATTCCAACCGATTGCCGACTTGGTCTCCGTTGATCGCGGTAAAGATCATTTGCGGGTATAGCGTACTGCCGTCGCGCCGGTCGTACATCACCAGGTTGCTGTTGATCAACAAGCCGGAAACCCCGAACTCAATCTGCGAGCCATCGGTATCCGTGGCGTTGAACACCTGGCCAGTGCCCGTCAGCGGGCACAGCGTAACGGTAAATGACTTATCGCCGACACGATCGTTAATAATCTCGTTCCACCAGCCAATATTGTGCGGATAGGCCCGTGGCTCGCCATTAATGACCAAGCCCATGACCAATTCGTCGTCCTGCACATAGCGGACCTCGCTCGGAGCCACGAAGGTCGGATTGGTCAGCGCCGGAATACCGTCCTTGGGCGGGCCACCCGATCGTATGTGGTTGGTAAGAAAACCCGGATCGTCGTAGCGCCCGGCCCCAGCCGGCCCCGCGACTAGCGCCAATGCTAATAAAACTGATAAATAACCGTACCTCATCGGATACTCCTTTCGGCAAATGCCTTTAAAAATCGAGTGCTACAAGATCCGATCCTTCGTCATCCCCCTCACTGCCCACCCCGCCCGTCGCCCGGCGGTGACGGCACCAAAACCAATATCTGCGCAAAATCTTGGTGACCCCAAACGACAGGGTCGAATCGACTAGACCGCGCCGACGGATCCAACGCGGAGTCATACACGATGCTCCGGGAAATAAGCGGTAGCCTACGAATCGTTGATGATTCCGCGCCCATTGAGGAAACACAGCGGCTAGGCCTTCGCCCGCCCGTGTTGGGACACGCCAATGGCTTCATCGCCCGAATTGAAAAAAGAAGCTTTCTCTGCCGCGACAAAGCACGGGGTCGATGGCGGAATCCGGTCGGATTTACGCTGGCGCACCCAGGACATGACCTACCTGAGTTCGCTATCGTCATAACCGAGTAATTGCGCTGGCGCCAACGCCAAGTCAGTGAGCAAGAGCACTCGCAAAACCGCATATATCGTCGTAGCCACAACCTTATCACTTACATTATAACTTTGCACCAGGTTATGACAATATGCTGCAACAACCCCATCAACGTCAGTGAAATTTTACCCATCCAATGGATAAAATCACCAGGACTGAGTTATAAGATTAATATCACACATCTATAATATAAACAATGATATATGAGAATATAAAATCATTCATCGCCAACTTGACAAAGCCTCGTGAACTATCTTATTATGAACTATACATCAATTCCTGGGCACGCGTATTATGACGACCGTCGACGAAAAAATATGGCACCTGCTACACTGCCCCCTCTTCTCCGGAGTCAGCGAAGAGGAACTGAAGGATCTTGAGAATATCACCGTGATGATCAAGCTCCAGCCCCAGGAACGCATCCTCTCCGCGCATCGGGAAGAACGGGCGATCTGGCTGATCAAAGAGGGCTTGGTGAGCCTGACCTACGGCGACGCCGACGGCAAGGACGCCACGGTCATGTTGCTCAGTTCGGGCGACCTGTTCGGCGCGCTCGAAGAAAGCGGCGAGTTGGAATATGGCGAGAATGTGGTAGCGCTCAAGCCGACCGTGCTCTGCCGCATGACGCAACAGCAAATGGAAAGTCTGCTGCGCAAGCACCCCGAAATGGCCTATCGTGTCACCAAATTCTCCTGGCACCGCATCGCCCGGCTGCAACGGCGCCTGGCCGATATCATGACCAAATCCGTTCGCGAACGCCTGGCCACGTTATTGCTCAATCTGGCGACAGAGTACGGCAACGAGCAAGAAGCGGGGATTCGCTCGCTGAACCTAACCATCACCCACGATGACCTGGCCCGGTTGGTGGGTTCGAGCCGCGAGATGGTCAGCAAAGTCATGGGTAGCTTCCGCGAACTGGGCTGGATCCGATCTTCCCGCAAGACCATCGAGATCCTCGATCTCGCCTCTCTCGAAGAAGTAGCCAACACCGTCGGCATCTAATATCCCCCCTGCTCCGACAAGCGCGGCACAGCGAGTCCCCATGCCCCTATACGCCCACTCCCTTCGTACGCAAGACCAAAACGGAGCAATCGTGAAGATACTCTTCCTTAGCATCCCACTACTGACCGCCTGTACGGCCCTACCACCCACGCAAATACCCCATCTCGACAAGGCCCCCTTCCCGCACGAAGCCCTCGACCGGGTACAACAGCGCTTCGTCGATGTGCAGGGCCGCGTCGATTACCGGGGCCTGCTACAAGAGCCGGCCGACCTCGAGCTCTATTACGGCCTGCTCGCGGCCTATAGCCCCGACAGCCACCCGCAGTTCTTCCCCAACCGTCAGAGCCGGTTAGCCTACTGGATCAACGCCTACAACGCCGCGACGCTCAAAGCCGTGCTCACCTACTACCCCATCGGCGGCGTCGCCGAAGTCGAAGCGCCGGCGCTATTGTTCTTCATGCCCGACAAGAGCGGATTCTTCTACTTCCAACGCCCGATCTTCGGCGGCGAAAAACAGAGTCTGTACCACCTCGAAAACGACCTGATCCGCCCGCGCTTTGCCGACCCGCGCATCCACTTCGCCCTCAATTGCGCCTCACGCGGCTGCCCGACACTACCGCGACGCGCCTTCAGCGCAGAAAACCTCGACACGGAATTGGACCGCGAAACGCGCCTCTTCCTCTCCGAACAACGCAACTTCCGCGTCGATTTCGCGGAGCGCGCGATCTATGTCTCGTCACTATTCGATTGGTATCAGGATGATTATCTGCAATGGCTCGTGGCCAAGGGCGAAACGGAGCCGACGGTACTCGACTATATCAGCCGCTACCTGTCCATGGCGAAACGCAACCGGCT
>DQLG01000666.1 GCA_015660315.1 Candidatus Latescibacterota bacterium | reverse complement strand
GACCGTCCATCCTCTCGCCCTAATCTGTCCCAACCGGTCGATCTGCAATCGGCAAATGCAACAAAGTAGCCGCCAAAGCCAACCCGCCAGCCAGACCCCCAAAAAACTGCCAATCTGATGGCTAAAAAAGACAATGCCGTAGAGCGTCGACAAATACCGCGAGCCAAATATCTGCGCGACGGTCCCACTAGTCAACGGCACCGTCGCCAACCACAGAAAACCGATCAGGCCCCCAAAGAGCAAAGCCGTGAAATCCGTCACCGGTACAATAAGAAAAAGTCCGATGACTATTGCGCGGCCGAAATAGATCGCGCTCAAGAGATATTTCTTACGATAGCGGTCGCCCAACCAGCCGAATAACGATGAGCCGAATATATTCACCAGACCGATCAACGAGAGCGCGGTGGCGCCGATCATCGGCGATAAACCATGATCGGTGAGGAACGAAGGCAGGTGTGTGGCAATAAAGGCGACGTGGAAACCACAGACGAAAAACCCGGCGTTGAGCAGCCAATAGCCCGAGTGACGGCGGGCTTTAGACAGCGCTTTAAGCAGTGTACCATCAGCCTTTGAAGCCCCGGCAGGCGCGCCGGCGCGGCGCGGAAAAGCAAACGCCAATAGAAGGATCACCCCAGCCAAAACCGCGATCACCGGGAAGGCCCCGTGCCAGCCTCGGTGCAGGATTAGCCATTGTACCGCCGGCACTAAGGCAAAGGTCCCAAACGACCCAGCGGCAGTAACTACGCCAAAGGCGGTGCTACGCCGCTCGGGTTGCACGACTTGCGCGACAACCCCCAATAGGACCACATAGGTCGTGCTGCTGAGACCGAGCCCGATAATCAGTCCAAGGGTCAGATACAGATCGACCGGGCCGCCGCTCGTCGGCACCAACAGGCACCCTATCGCATAGAGTGCCCCACCCACGAGCACCACCCATCGCGCACCATAGCGATCGGCGACAATTCCGAGTAGGGGCAGCCCGAATATCAGATTCTGCAGCGCCATCGCCAAGCTGAACACTTCACGGCCCAGCCCCATCCCCTGACTGACCGGCTGCATGAAAAGCCCGAAGGATTGGCGTAGCCCCATACTGATCGCGACCGTCAGCCCACTAAAGAGCACTATAATCGCCGTCTGGTGATTCGTCATGCCTGCAAGGATTCGTTATAGTTTGAAGACAACGAATATTCGCCGGGTAGTATAGTTCCGCGCCGCAGCTGAATCAAACACCCCTTGCCCGCATATTTGCCCGTTATAATAGTACGAGTACATTAGCAGCATGAGCGAGACCTACCAACTAGACATTGTGGATTGCCACGCGCATATCTTCCCGCCCCTGAGCGGAGCCTGCGGCATGCCTGACGCCGAGACCCACCTACTCTACCAACAGCGGGCCATGCATACACACGGCAACCAGCCGGTGCGCCGCCTGCGCGACCACGAGATCATTACCACCCGTGATCTATGGGACCGCGACGATCCCAACGAAAGCGGCCGAGCGACGGATGTAAAATTCCGCGTCGGTCGCATGGGCCGCTTCGAGTGGGACAAGGACGGCGAAGGCTATTACGTGCAGTTTCTGCCGCCGAGCCTGCAGGATATGCACTGCGCCCCCGAGGCCATGATCATACAAATGGACTATGCCGGTATTCGTACCGCCGTCCTGCAAAACGATCATATCTACGGAGATTTGGCCGAGTATTTTTCCGCAGCGATCGCGCGCTATCCCGACCGCTTTATCGGTCTGGCCAATGTCGACGAGGCCTTCGCCTACACCGATGAGCAACTCGCCGTCCTGCATCGCTCCGTTAATGGGTTGGGCATGAGCGGGCTCTACTACACCCTGTCGGGCTTTTTCCGCAATGGCTATGGCGAATACTTCAGCGACGAGTCCTTCTACCCCTTCTGGGATGCGGTCGCAGCGTTGCAGATACCCGTCTTCTGGGTCTTTCTTGGCGACTCGCCCGTCGGCGGCTTCAAAGAAGAAATGGGTCTGTTCAGAACGTGGATCGAACGCTACCCGCAAATTCCCTCGGTGCTGGTACACGGCCTGCCCACCGCGTTTTTCGCCGATGCGCAAGACCGCGTTATTATTCCCGACTATATGCTTGAGATCCTGCGCGACTACCCCGTTTATAGCGAAGTACTCTACCCCATCGGCTGCGGCGGCAAGAGCGAATATCCGTATACGCGGGCACAGGACCATATTCGCGCGCTCTACGAGCAACTCGGCCCCGAGCGCCTGGTCTGGGGCTCGGACATGCCCAATGTCGAGCGCTATTGCACCTATCGCCAAGCGCTGTCCTATATCGACCACTGCGATTTTCTCGGACCCGACGACCGCCGAAAAATCCTCGGCGGAACGATGCGCGCCCTCTGCGGCCAAACCTAATGCACAACCTATTCAATGCGGGAGCAATGCGCCCATCATGCTGATCAGAATATGTTTATCTTTGAGCCTACTGGGGACGGGAATCGGCAACGCGCAAATCACTACCTGGAAACTAGGCGGCAATGGCTTCGACTGGGTCGGCAACGACACCACCCGGGTGATGATCGACTTTACTACCGCAGGATCGATCCAACCGCAATACGTCGAAGCCGGCCAGAATATCATCCAATTGGCCGAGGACTGGTTTTTTCGCCGCGCCCCGCGTGAGCTCAACTTCGCCCGCGGCGAGTCCCCGCGCATCTGGAAGTGGAACAATGGCACCGGCGCCAATACTGAGAACGGCACCTTCCTCGTCGACGGCGATTCGACCACCTACAACGTGCCCAAGGCCGAGGAAATCGAACAGCAATTCTTCACCATCGACCTCGCCGTGCCGATCCCCGCCTGGCAATTCGGTTTTTTTACGCCTTCGCAGGGTTTCCGCTCCAACGGCAAGTTGCTGCGCGAGGACGCCGTACCCGCATATCAAGTTTCGATCCAGGAAGAGGACAGCCCGCTACTGGACCAAAAGGCCGATTGCGCCACAGTCACTTCTTCCAGCGCCTCGATCCTATCGGATGCTTGCGCCGTCCTGTCGCTGGAAAAGATCGTCGGCGAAGTCACCGAGAATTTCGAATCCGACATACGCATCGACTTTCCCCAGCAATACGTGCGCTTCATCCGCTACGCGCGCAAGCTGTCGCTGCTCGACGCCGAAGACCTCAACCGCTGCGGCCAGGTCGTCGAGGGGCAGAAAAAAGACAACGCGCAAGCCACGCGCAAAGGCTGCGCTGGCCAGGGAAATCTCGCGACCGCTCTCAAGGGCACCGTCGCCGATTTCGAGCTCTTCGGCGAAGGCGCACCCAAGAACGCCGTCTACAAGAGCAAGATCATCGACCTAGGCACCGAGCAAAACTTCGGCCGGCTGTTCTTCGCCGCCACCCCCATGCGTGTAGTCGACGGCGTGGCAGTGCCAGTACCCGCAGCCAACGCCTGGGTCGAAGTCACAATGCGCACCGGCCGCGATGACGACCCCAACCTCTACCACGAGTTCACTATTCTAGGCAGTGAAAAGATCGTCTCGCGCGACCACTACGAAAATGTGCTCATCGACCGTTTCGTCCGCCGCTGCACCCTTTGCGACCCCGAACCGCGCGCGCCCAAACCCGGCCTGCGCGCCTCGATCACCTACGACAGCGACAACTGGACCTTTTGGTCGACAGCGATCAGCGAATCGGGCAAACCCCTCGAATTGCGCAATGGCCGTTATATCCAATTCCTGATCACCCTGCAAAGCCGCACCTTCAGTGACTTCGTGCGCCTCGACTCGCTGTGGATCGAGCAAGCGCCGCTCTTGGCCCAGCAAGTCGTCGGCGAAGTGGCCAGGCTCGACGAAAAACAACCCGCACGCGGGTTCACCCAGGTGCCCTTGGGCGAAATGACCGATTTCGTCTACGACATCGGTGCGCGCTTTGACCGCGAAACCGGCTTCGACGCGGTACGCGTGCGCACCGGTGCGCGCACGCTTTTTAAGTCCCTAGAAATAGGCGCGCCCATCGACGGCGAGGACCCACCCGAATCCGTGCCCTTTGCGTCAATAACACCGGAGCAGGTTTTCGAGGAAGCCGACGGATTGCTGATCCACCTGTCCGAATCGATCACCGGCCAACGCAACAACCCAATACGCCTGGTCTTCGCCGCCGAAGTCTTCGACTTGGCCACCACCTTCCAAGGGGAAGTGCTCGACCGGTCGCGCGCCGGCTTGCCGCAATTGCTTGTCGACGGCGATGTCACACGGGAGCTATCTACCAATAGCCTGCGCGTATTGGGCGCATCGGGCGCCGCACCCGACCTTTTGCAGGACTTCAGCCTTTCCGCCTCGTCCTTCACACCCAATGGCGACGGCATCAACGACGAATTGCAAATTCGCTACGGGCTCTTCCATCTGCCCGAAGCAGTCCCCGTCGTGTTAGAGGTCTACGCGCTCGACGGGCGCAAGGTCGCCGCGATCGACAACGGCATACAGCGCTCCGGCGCGCAGGCCGTACGATGGGACGGACGCGACCAAAGCGGTCAAATGTTGGCACCGGGCATCT
>DQLG01000052.1 GCA_015660315.1 Candidatus Latescibacterota bacterium | reverse complement strand
GCACCACCGCGGCCGTCTGCTCTATTTCCGCTTCGCCGTGGGCACAGCTAAACATAAAGCCATTGCTGAGTATGACGCCGCGGCGAGCGTTCTCCTGAATAAATAAGGTGCTGATTTTTTCCGCGTCGCCAGGATCCGCTACATTAAAGCGAATACCCGGATGGGCAGCCACTCCTTCGCAGCGCGCATCGAGGCCGACGGCATCCGCCGCCGCGTTGATTTGCTGTTTAAAGAGGTCCCCTATGCGGTTAAAATGGCCGACGGCATCGCGCCGTTCAAGCTCACGCAAGGTCGCCAACGAAGCCGCGATCCCAATATTATCATCCCAATAGGCACTCGAGATAAACATCTGCGTGGCCGGTTCCATAAACGCCCGCTTGCCAACCACTGCCCCCATCGGATAGCCGTTGGAGAGCGCTTTGGCAAACACGGAGAGGTCCGGCGTGACCCCGGCATACTCCTGCGCACCGCCCAAGGCGATGCGAAACCCGGACGATACTTCATCAAAAATAAGGACAACCCCATAACGCGAAGCCAATTCCCGCACAGCCGCGAGATAACCCGCCGGTGGTTCCTCCGAACGCATGGGCTCCATGATAATACAGCCCACTTCACCCTCGTTCTGCACCAGTAATTCCTCCAGCCCTTCGAGATCGCCGTAGGCAAAGGGCAAGGCCGTGCCTTGCAAAGCGCGCGGCACCCCGATCGGCTCGATGCCATTAAAGAGATGGTCAGCCAGTCTTTCGGCACCGATATTCGCTGCCTGATACCAATCGTGCCAGCCGTGATATCCGCAAAAGAGCACTTTGTCCCGACCGGTGACCCCGCGCGCGATACGCACCGCGATCGTGCAGGCCTCGCCTCCGCCCTTGCAATACCGAACCATTTCAGCCGAAGGCACTATCCGCACCAATTCCTCCGCCAATTCCACAGCAGATTCCTGGACGATACTGTAAATAGAGCCCCGGTCGATCTGGGCGCGTACCGCATCGTCGACCACATCGTCGGCATAGCCGAGGATTACCGGGCCGACTGCACTGGTCCAATCAATATATTCGTTGCCGTCCACATCCCAGATCCGGCAGCCCTTCGCCCGCTCGGCGTATATCGGACTGACCCCCAGCGCGGCCCGGGTGGGCCTGCGACTAATCAGTTGAGTTGTCCCGGGGATCAAGGCCTTGGCGCGCTCGTGGATGGCCAGCGAGCGAGCGACTGAATGTTCTTTCACAGCATCTTCTCCTTTAACACCCGCAGCTCAGCGGGTTCTAATAAGAAAGAGGTGGGCACAGTCCTGATCTCATCTTTCCCTGTGGCGATCTTTTTCAATATAATGTAGTCTAATGCAATCACAGCCCCAAACAAATCAACGACAGTTCCTCTGCTTTTCAACCCTCAAATCCCACTAGATAAAAACGCCCCGTCGCATGTCGACGACGGGGCGTTTTTATCTAGTGGCCTACTGGAAAGATCCAATCCGGCCAAAGAGCTTTTCTACCGCTTAGAGTAGTCTAGCGACCTTCTTGCATCTGATCGAAGAATTTGACGATCTTGCCGCGGTCCTTCGAGGCGTTGAAGGCCATTGCCGAACGCGGGTGTTCGTTGAGCAATCCGGTGACCATATAGTGGTAGTCGTAACCCCACATAAGCTTTGCGCGCATCGGCTCGATATGTTGCTCGATGCACTCGAGCACCGGGCGCAGGCGAAACTTCGGGTTGTGCAGAAAACCCAGCAACAATTCCATCTGACAGTTACCGGCGCCGCGGCCCAGGCCGGCGAAACTCGCGTCGACGCAATTCGCACCCCGGACCGTCGCCTCAATAGTATTGGCAAAGGCCAACTGGCGATTGTTGTGGGCGTGGATACCGACTTCGATCTTAGTGCCCTTGCAATATTCCATAAACATATCGTAGAGCGCATGGATCTGTTCGCTGTAGAGCGAACCAAAACTGTCGACCACGTAAATCGCCTCAACCTCGGACTGCACCAACATCTCAAGCGCTCCGCGGATTTCGGCTTCGGGCACGGTGGAGGCCGCCATCAGGTTCAACGTCGATTCGTAGCCCTTGTCGTGCGCGTCCTTGATCATATCGAGCGCCAGCGGCATCTGATGGATATAGGTCGCGACCCGGATCATATCCACCACGCTATCGGCAGAAGGCAAGATATCGGTCTTGTAGTCGCTCTTTTCTGCGTCGGCCATCACCGCCAACTTCAGCGAAGTGTCATTGTCACCGACGATGCGGCGGATATCTTCCTCCCGGCTGTGTTTCCACGGCCCGAACTCGTTGGCGGGAAACTGGTCCCGCGAGTTTATATAGCCGATTTCCATATAGTCGATGCCCGCCTCAACACAAGCTTCATAGACGGCTTTAACCACCTTATCGTCGAATTTGTGGTCGTTCATCAGGCCGCCGTCGCGAATCGTCACGTCGATGACCTTGATTTCTTCCCGGTAACCAAGCCATTTGCCAGCTGTGGTCTGTTCGCTTTCCTCGCTCATTATTGGCTCCTGTTGGATCGCAAGTCAAATATTATCGAAAGGATATACATTGCGACCCAAATGGCGAAAAGTCAAGCCGGCAGTCTCCATATCATGCACTCCTGGCTCTCCGACCACATGTACGGCCCCCACCCAGTCTTCAAAACCGGCGCGGAAATGAGCCGCCGATTTAACGCCAATATACCGCATCGATCGCGGATCCAAGGCCAAAGTTCGCGCAAAGGCCGTGTCAAAGGGCTGTTCTCTTTCGCTCACTAAAATAACATGCACACCATCTTGGCGAATATGGGCCGAAGGGCCCATCCGGCCTTGCAAACCCGCGTACATCGGCCCGTCGTATTCGAAAACCCCATCCGCAAGCGCCACGACTTCTGCATGCATCCGACAGGATGCGCCCTGCAAGGGGGAAGACTTGCCGCCAACCATCAATTCGAGAATAGCGCCAACACCAACCGTTTGGCATTGAGCGATTGCCTCCGGATCGACGATATAAAG
>DQLG01000308.1 GCA_015660315.1 Candidatus Latescibacterota bacterium | reverse complement strand
GCCTTGATCGTTACGGCCGTTCCAGCGGACCGCATGTCGGCCCGCTGGTCGTATATCGCGTACCAATTGCGCCACTTGCTGGCCGGCGAGATTGTAGACGGTCAGCGCGATTTGGCCGGTTGCGGGCAACTGGTAGTGAATTACGGTGCTGCTATTAAATGGGTTGGGCCGGTTGTTTTCCAGGGCCAAGGGGGCCGGGGCGGTAGCTTGATATTCCTCCGTTACGAGGGTCGGCGGCGAGACTGAGGTGATCAGACGAAGGTCGTCGAGATAAAAAGTGCCGGCGATATTGCCCGAGAAGCGGATCAACTTTATGGTGCCCTCGGGTTGCAGTATATCCAGCGGGATCTCCACCACCTGCCATTCGTGTCGCGTTAGGTCGACTTCGTAGCCGGCCACGCCACCGACGCCTTCGCCCAGCAAGTTGACCAGCTTGCCGAATTCGCGGTCGAGGGTGTAGCGGCCGGTGGGTGTGCGGTTGCCGACGGAGCGCTGGTTGATTCTTATCTGCAACGTGCCGGAGTCGGTGGCGGCCACGTCGCCGGGGTGGAAGGCGAAACGCAGGCTCTTATAGCTGTCCTTGAGGAAGGGCTGGTCGGTTTTGAATTCGACATTCCAGCCTGCCAGACGGCTAGGGGTGGCGGTCAGGGCGATGGCGGTGGCCCCGTCTAGCTCGGTGGTTTGCGATTGCACTAGGTTGCTGTGTTCGAGGGTCCAACCCAGAGTTGGTCGGTCGGCGAAGATCACCGCGTCGGAGACCGGGGCGATGGTGATGGCGTGGATGAGTTTAACGCTGTGCAAACCCGCCTCATTGCGCTGGCGTATCCAGACGATCACCTCCGCCTGGCCATTGGATCTATCTATGAGCAGAATTTCCTCCAAGCGATAATCGCCATTGGCGTCTGGCGTTAATGGTTGCCCGGCGGAGCCGCCAAAAGCGCTGAGATCGGCCGTTACTACGGGAGTTTCGCCCTCGGGGTCGAAACGTTCGACTTGGATCGTCGCCTGCAATCGCAAAGAACTGCCGCTGGCTACGCTCGTCGGCAGACTGTGTTGCCAAGAACCTTGGATGATCGTGGGTTCGATGCGGAAGACGGCGGGTGAAACGGCGTCGCTGGAGACATAAAGACGACCCAGGGGGTCGGCGGTAATGCCTACGGGTTTGCCCCAGACTTGCGTATGCGGCGGTCCGAATCCGGTTAGAAAATCCGCCATTTGCGCCTGGCCGTCGCCCGGCGTGTCAAAAAGGGCTACGACCTTGAACCCGGGCACCGCCGACAGGTTGCCGCCGGTCAGCCCACCGTGTAAGGCGATAAAGGCGGCGTGACGGAAGCGGTCGGGAAAGAGAGGGTGGTCGTAAAAGAACATGCCCAAAGGCGCCTGATGGGCTTCAACTAATCCCGCCGGCTTTTTCATCCGTAGGACCTTCAGCGAGTCGGCCTGGGTATAGGGCAAGACGCGTTGGTAGTTTTCCACCTTTTCGTCGATCCAGACCTGGTAGCCGTAGGCCAGGGGATAACCCATGAAATCGCCGTCGCGCACGATATCGATCCACTCGGGCGGCAAGTCTGGTCCGCCGAGGTCGAAGTGGTTGTGCGTGGCCCACAGTTGGTTGGTGGCCGGGTGGATGTCGAGGCCGACGGCGTTGCGCATGCCGGTGGCGAAAATGCGGCGGCCGCTGCCGTCCATATTGAATTCGAGGATCGCGTCCCATTCGTCGCTCTTTGTGATCGGATCCTCCGAATAGCCGTATACGGGTTGTTGCAACCGGCAGAGATCGCACGGCGAGCCGACGGCGATATAAAACTTCTCGTTTATCGCGTCGATGGCGATGGTGCGTGAAGTATGCCAACCTTCTGACGGTATGTCGTTTACTAAGACTTCCCGTTCTTCGTAGATCAAGTCGCCGTCCGGATCGCGGTAGCGAATGACTTTGTCGGTTTCGGCCACATACATCGCGTCCCGGTAAAAGGCGATGCTATTGGCCTGGCTCAGACCGGATACCGCTGTAATCTCCGCGTCGGCGACCCCGTCGTTATCGCGGTCGGGCAGGGCCATTACGCTATTGACATGGGCGACGTGCAATACGCCGTCGGCATTGAAGGCCATTAGCCGTGGGCGACCCGGGCCGCTGGGGATTGCGAAGACCCGGGCGGAAAAACCGGGCGGCAGGTTGAGTATGGGCCGGTCGGGCATGCGTTCGGCGTATTTGTCCGGCACGACAACTTGCACAGGCTGTAGTTGCAGGTTGATTTGCGGGTTGAATTGGAAGGTGCCGGGTGGATACGCGTCCTGGCCGTAGACCGCGCTACTTATTAAAATTACGAGAATGAGTTGGTGCATCTGACTGTTCCTTGCCTAGCGGATTTATCGGTATGACCTCAATTATTGTGCCCGGGCTCTATTGAATTCGCTTACAATATGCAACAAACAAAGCTTCAGGTGCAATCGTGGGGATAATCACTCGATGTTTTTTATAGGCATTTTTTTTAAGAATACCGGCCATCACGAGGATGAAATCGTTATGGGTACAAGGCGGTCTGCAATGCGCAACTTGCGCCTTTGCAGCGGCTAAAATTCCAAAGGGCGAGCTTTTTTGAATTTGACCATCACGGAGCTTATATTCCCGTGGCCGCTATATTTTCTGATCTCGCTCGTCTATGCTAAATAGGAATAATCAGTGCGATTTTTATGGCCGTTGTGTATTGTCTTGGCGTGTCTGTGTCCGGCTTGTAATCCGGCTGAATCTCCGGTTGTGGCCAGTATCGGGGCGCAGCGGATTTCGGCCGCGGTGCTGCGCGCCGCTGTCGAAGAGATTTCGGCTGCGCAATCCGTCGAATATGCGGAAAATGAACTTTTCCCCGGTGAGCCGACCACCGATAAATACCAATATCTGCAGCCGCTGATCGATCGCAGTCTATTGCTTCTTGCAGCGCGTGACCGAGGTTTGCATAGCGCGCAAACGGCCAGTGACGACAGCTTGATCGCTGTCCTGCAAAAGAAGATATCGACGACGCGGGTACTACTGTCCGCTGCGGAATTGCGCCAGTATTACAACGATCACCCCGAGCAATTTTACGACGAAGCGGCCGAGGAGATACAGCCTTATGCGCAGGCCGTTATTACAGTGCGGGCGCGCGCGGAGCGCCAGGAGGCGGATGCCGAATTACAGCGCTTATTAACCGGTCTACGGGCGCAACGCGCCGCTGAGATCGAGGTTTTTCCGCGACAACTGAACCTGGCCCTGTCCGATACGCTCGTCGAGCAAAAGAATGTGCAGCGCGGTGCGCTATTGAGTCGCCGCGGCGGAGTGTTCCTCAAGCAGGGGCGACTGCGCAAGGCCCTAGCTATTTTGTCGCGGGCTGCCGTTTATGCGCCCGAGCTTGCCCAGACCCACCTCTATACCGGGTTGGCCCATGCCCGGTTAGAGCACAACGAGCAGGCCTTATACTCCTTCGAACGGGCC
Source organism: Candidatus Latescibacterota bacterium (assembly GCA_015660315.1). Taxonomy (GTDB): domain Bacteria; phylum Latescibacterota; class UBA2968; order UBA8231; family UBA8231. The sequence goes on along the minus strand of DQLG01000308.1, from coordinate 41 downwards.
ATCGCGTTGGATCCGGATCTGCCGGATCTCTATTACGTCCT
>DQLG01000222.1 GCA_015660315.1 Candidatus Latescibacterota bacterium | reverse complement strand
TCTCACCCGGACCGTAGGGGAATTCGTACTGGACATCAAAGGCGGCACTGGCATAATGGGCCAACTCGTCGCCCTGGTGCTCGTGCCAGCTCAGCTTGCGCTCGGGCAGGCCGATGCGCTGAAACCAGTTCCAGCGCTGCTCGCGCCAGTACTCGAACCACTTGTCCTGGGTACCCGGCGCGACGAAATACTGCATCTCCATCTGCTCGAACTCCCGCACGCGGAAGAGGAAATTCTTGGTGTTGATCTCGTTGCGAAAGGCCTTGCCGATCTGGGCAATCCCAAAAGGCAGTTTCTGGCGCATCGCCTGTTGCACGTTGAGATAGTTGACAAAAATTCCCTGCGCCGTCTCCGGCCGCAGATAGACCCGCGCGCTCTCGTCTTCAAGTGGACCAACGAAGGTCTTGAACATCAGGTTGAACTGCCGCGCGTCGCTCAGTTCGTTGCCCTTGGGACTTTTGACATCGTGCTCACGCAGCAAGGCGTTCATTTCCTCCGTGTCCAAACCCGTCACCTCGATGCCGTTTTCTTCGAGCAGTTGATCCAAGCGAAAACGCTCGTTGGTCTTTTGGTCCTCGACCATCGGATCGGTAAAACCATCCACGTGCCCCGAAGCCTCCCACACGCGCGGATGCATCAGAATACTCGCGTCGATGCCTTCAATGTCCTCGCGATAGGTCATCGAGTTCCACCACGCGTCTTTGATATTGCGTAAAAGCTCAACGCCGAGCGGCCCGTAGTCCCAACAACCGCTGAGGCCGCCGTAGATCTCCGAACTTTGAAAGATGAAGCCTTTGCGTTTACACAGCGATACTAACTTTTCCATTACATCGTCGGACATGAAATTCTCCTTTAAGACAACCACCCGGCCGCGTCCTTGAGCTTGCAACATCGGCGCAGCGAATAGTCAAACAGTTGCTGCAGGCTCGGTTCTACTGAGAGAGTCGAGAAATTCTAGCGATCTGAGCCGGCTGCGCTCCCCACCGTGGTACTCAAGGAAACCGCGCAGGGCCGCGCGTATTTCGCCGCGCCGGGGTGGGGCTTGTGGCAGCGCATCTTTGCGATAGGTCTTAAGACTCTGTAGGCCGGCGAGAAAATTGAGACTCTGCCTGGCCATGCGCACTCCGTTTCCCTGTCCGCAGGCGACGCAAACACCGCCGCCCAACGCTGCGCTAAACCACAGCCAGGGACCAATAAATTCGTTGCCACAGGAAATGCAGTGGCGCAACTCAGGGCGATAGCCCAAAGCCTCTGCGACTCGCAGCTGATAATACCAAAACAACGGCTCGACTTGGTTCTGATCCACCTCGGCCAACCCGTACAGGACACCGGTCAGGCATTGATAGAGCCGGATATTCGGCTCGCCCTCGATCGTCAAGCGGTCGACCAACTCACAGGCGGCGCTGCCAAAGGAGAGCCGCTCGAGGCTCTGCGCGAGATCTGGCGGCGGCACAAGCAAAGCACATTCGGTTAGGGTCTGCAGGTCGCGGGTCTCTTTTACATAGCAGACGGCCTGAACCTCGGTCATCAGATCGAGCGCGGCGCCGAACTTGCTTTTCGGCTTGCGGGCGCCCTTCGCCGTGACCTTGAGCTTACCGTGCTCCTGGGTATAGAACGTCACCAAGCGACTGGTCTCGCCCATACGCATAGTGCGCAGCACGATAGCCCGCGTTTTGACGATGGTGCGCGGCATTCGGTCAATCCCCCTCTTCCGGGGCCAGCGGGATCACGACTTCACCCGGCTTGATCAGCCCCAACTCCTCACGGGCTATTTTTTCGATATACTCCATATCGCCGTCCAGTTGCCGCAGTATTTTCCGCAGACTGTCGTTTTGCGCATCGAGCCGGCTAACCTCGGCTTCGAGGATCACCAACTCCTTCTCTTCTTTCCACACTTCAAAGAGCAACCCGTCACCGGCAGCGATATAGATCACCAATCCCACGAAAACCACAAGAAATAGCAACCGCCAGCGCGCACTCGACACCAGAGGAACAGTCTTTCCCTTTGTCGTTTTAGCCATGCGCCCCTAAAACAAGGCCAGATCGTCCCGGTGGATGACTTCCAACGCCGGACGGCCCAGCACTTTTTCCACCTCAGGTGAACTCATCCCGAAAATGCTGCGCAACTCCGATGCCGCATAGCGGCTCAAACCACGTCCCAATTCCTCTCCCCGCTCATTGACCACGCGCACCACATCTCCTGCGGCAAACTCGCCCTCGCAGGAGACGACACCGGCCGGTAGCAGGCTTTTGTCCCGCTCGGTGATGGCCCGTTCGGCACCGCGATCGACCACCGTACTGCCACGACACTCGCCAGCGAAACCGATCCAGCGCCGCCGACTGTTAAGCTTGCGGCCGCGCGGCAAAAAAAGTGTGCCCAACTCCTGCCCGGCGAGAATGTCGCGCAAGCGGTGCTTACGGCCGTGGGCGATCAATGCCATCTCACCGCAGGCCATCAGCAAACGAGCCGCCCGCAACTTAGTTGCCATGCCACCGCTGCCCTTATGGCCAAGCGAATGACCGATCATCCCTTGCAAATCAACGCCGTCCTGGCGTACCTCGCGCACCAATTCGCCCTCCGGGCCATTCGGGCCGAAGGCCTCATACAGCCCCTCGACATCGGAAAAGACGACCAACATGTCCGCCCGAATCAAATTGGCCACATAGGCGGCCAGCATATCGTTCTCGCCTAGTTTGCGTCGGAGCTCGGCAACGGCCACGCTGTCGTTTTCGTTGATAAGGGGCACCGCCCCATAGGCAAAGAGACTGCGAAATGTGTTTTCGAGGTTCACATAGCGACGCCGGTCGCCCAATATATCCTCGGCCGTCAACAGCACCTGGCCGACGGGTACGCCTTGTTGGCGGAACTTCGCCTTATAGCTGTCCATCAGCAAAACCTGGCCAATCGCCGCCAAAGCCTGCAGTTCGGAGATGCCCTCGGGACGCCGGTCCAACCCCATCTGCCCCATCCCCGCGGCAACCGCCCCAGAGGTGATGATCGCCACCTCCACCCCCCCGGCGCGCAACTCGACCACATCCTCGACCAACCGCTTGATCACCGCACCGCTGAGCTTGTGGTTGCGGGTAGTCAGGACATTGCTACCGATCTTGACGACCAACCGCCGCACCCGAGCCATCATCGCCCGCCGGGGCGTCTCGGGCGTCTCGGCCGTCTCGGCCCCGATCACTGGCGTACCACTACGCCGCGTTGGCGCAGGAAATCCTTAACTTCGGGTATTGAATATTGCTGGAAATGAAAGATCGACGCCGCCAGCGCCGCGCTGGCCTCCCCTACGGTGAGCACCTCGTGGATATGGTCCAGATTACCGGCCCCGCCCGATGCGACGATCGGTACCCTGACGCGGCGAGCGACCTCCTGATTAAGCGCCAAATCATAGCCCTCGCGGGTCCCGTCAGCATCAATGCTATTGAGCACCAGTTCGCCCGCTCCCCGATCGACCAACTCCTCTACCCACTCCAGGGCGTCGATACCCGTGGCCTTGCGCCCGCCATTGATATAAATCTCCCAGGCTGGAACCTCGCCATCGACCTCCGGACGCCTTAATACATCAACTGCCCCGACGATGCACTGCGAGCCAAAACTCTCAGCGCTTTGGTTGATGATCTCAGGCGTATGCACATGGGCCGAGTTGATCGACACCTTGTCGGCCCCGGTCTTGAGGATATAGCGCACGTCCTCGAAAGTGCGAATCCCGCCGCCCACCGTCAGCGGGATAAAGACCTTTTCAGAGACCTCGCGCACCAGGTCCATGACGATCGCGCGCCCTTCGGCCGAGGCGGTGATGTCATAAAAAACGAGTTCGTCGGCCCCTTCAGCGTCATAGCGCGCGGCTAACTCGACGGGGTCGCCCGCATCGCGGTCTGCCGAAAAGCGCACCCCACGCACATTGCGACCGTTTTTGACGTCTAGGCAGGGAATAATCCGTTTAGCAAGCATCGGCGGTTCAGTTCAGACGGGCAAAGTTGTCGAGCAGGCGCAAACCATGCGCCTGACTCTTCTCGGGATGAAACTGCACACCGAATACGCGGCCGTCACCGGCGATGGAGGTATAATCCAAGCCGTAGTCGGTGGTCGCGACACAGTCGCTTTCATTCGCAGTTTCCACATAAAAAGAGTGCACGAAATAGAAAAAACTGCCCTCGGGAACACCGGCCAAAAGCGGCACATCTCGTTTGATCGCAACCTGGTTCCAGCCGATTTGCGGCACCCGCTCGGTAATCGGGAAACGCACGCATTTGCCCGGCAGGATCCCCAGGCCGCTGTGCTGGCCCATCTCTTCGCTCTCACTAAACATCAATTGCAACCCTACGCAAATTCCCAAAAAGGGCTTCTCTGCCGCAATGCCCTCTGCAATGGCCTGGTCCCAACCGGCCGCACGCAAATTGCGCATCGCATCGCCAAAAGCCGCGTCCCCAGGCAATACCAAGTGCGTCGCCCCACTCAGACGCTCGGGCTCTTCGACTATCTCGGCGGCAAAGCCGAGATGGTCGAAGGCCTTCTGCACGCTGCGCAGATTGCCCATCCCGTAATCGATAATCGCGATCATGACTGTCCCAATTCGGCGGAGCGTTCAGCGGCGGCCTGTACGGCGCTTATCAACGCGTCGCGCAACCCCTTCTCCTCCAGTTTGTGCAGACCCGCGGCGGTCGTCCCTCCTGGCGAAGTGACCTGGTCCTTGAGCACGGCCGGATGCTCTCCACTTTCGAGTACCTGCCGGCCGGCGCCGATCAGCGTCTGCGCCGCTAATTTCAGTGCAATATCTCGCGGCAACCCGGTGCGCACACCGCCGTCGGCCATAGCCTCAATAACCATATAGGCCCAAGCCGGACCGCTGCCAGATAGCCCTGTAACCGCATCCATCTGCCCTTCGGAAACTTCTACCGTCGTGCCCACTATCTCAAAAAGAGAACGCACCAATGACATCTGTTCCGCACCAGCCGAGCGACCGGCACACAAGGCGCAAGCCGCCTCCTTGAGACGCACTAGAGTCTGCGGCATAACCCGCACTACAGGCACATTTTCAGGCAATAATTCCTCGATGCGAGCGGTAGACACGCCCGCCATCATCGAAACAACCGTCTGTTTAGGGCTAAAGTGCATAGCCAATTCTTGCAGCACTGGACCGGCAACTTGAGGTTTTAGCCCCAAAATTACCAAATCCTGCCGTTTGACTGCATCTATAGCATTAGTGCTAGTCTGTACACCCAATGCCATTAGGGACTCCAACGCTTCAGATCTGAGATCGGCAGCGGTTATCTGCTCTGGCGAGAGTTCGCCAAGCAAACCCTCAATCAGTGCCTTGCCCATATTGCCAGCCCCGACAAAACCCAATTTGCTCTTTTTGACCATCGATTCTCAGCCTATTGGAGACAGTGCAAAGCACTGATTAAAATATACAACAACAAAGCCATAAGTCCTGATAAAATAGACTACTTATTAAACCATGTCAAATACCCTAAAGCCTTTTTAGAGACCTCATTTTTAGGCATTTTCACCTGTAAAACACGCCTTATTTACACTTGACTAATTTGTCGCCAAAGTGCTATCTTTGGGCCAATTGTGCACTTAATTACTTATAGGACTCGACTCATTTGAAAACAATAACAACCGCCCCTAAGCCTTCACAAGAGGAGAGGGGAGAAAGCGGAAAGGTCTAATCCTTAGACTATTCCGCTTTTAGGTTTTCTTACTCACCCCATAAAGGAGTCATTCAGATGGCTAAGAAGAAAGCCGCCAAAAAACCTGCGGCAACGAAAAAGGCTGCCGCCAAAAAACCTGCGGCAACGAAAAAAGCTGCCGCCAAAAAACCTGCGGCAACGAAAAAAGCTGCCGCTAAGAAACCTGCGGCAAAGAAAAAGGCTGCCGCTAAGAAACCTGCGGCAAAGAAAAAAGCTGCCGCTAAGAAGCCTGCGGTAACGAAAAAGGCTGCCGCTAAGAAGCCTGCGGCAAAGAAAAAAGCTGCCGCTAAAAAACCTGCGGTAACGAAAAAGGCTGCCGCTAAGAAGCCTGCGGCAAAGAAAAAAGCTGCCGCTAAAAAACCTGCGGTAAAGAAGACGATTAAGCGTAAGCCGAACCCTGCTTTTATGAGGCCGCTGCAGCCCGATGCTACATTGGGTGCCGTCGTCGGCAACAAACCGCTCCCGCGGACCCAGGTTACCAAGAAAATCTGGGCTTATATCAAGAAGAACAACCTGCAGGACACGCAAAACAAGCGCATGATCAACGCGGACGACAAGCTCAAGGCCATCTTTGATGGCAATAAGCAGGTGAGCATGTTCGAAATGACAAAATTGGTCAATAAGCACATGAAGTAGAACTAGCCGAATCGGACTTTTAGTCCAGCGCCATTGGAGAGGGACTCCCTGTGGGGAGTCCCTCTCTTTTGCAAATACCCCCTTTGCCCATGATCTCCGATACAGCACTATTTTTTATGGCCACAGGCACTGTTATTATCGTGTCTTGTATATGCTCATTATTGGAAGCCGCACTCTACTCGCTACCCATTAGCCAAATTGAGATGCTGGCTGCCCAGGGCCGCACTTCGGGCAAAATCCTCAAACGGCTGCACGCGGATATTCAGCGCCCTATTTCAGCTATTCTCACCCTAAACACGCTAGCCAATACCGGCGGTGCGGCCGTCGCCGGAGCCGCTTTTGTCGGTGTGTTCGGGCCAGAGCGGGAAATCTACTTCACCGCCGCCATCTCGTTGGGCGTGTTGATTTTTTCCGAGATCATACCCAAGACAGCTGGCGTGGTTTATGCCCGCTCCCTCGCTCCGGTTATCGCACGCCCCATCCAATGGTTGGTCTGGATTTTCGCGCCTTTTATCTGGCTTAACCAATTTATTACCCGCCTTATCATGTTAGGTGCCCCAGATGTACCCACGGTGACATCGGAAGAAATCGAAATCACCGCGCAGATGAGCCGGCGCTCCGGCGCGATCTCCCCCGATCAGGAGCGCGTCATTCAGAATATCCTCAAGCTCGACGAACTCCGCGCACGGGATATCATGACGCCGCGCACAGTAGTCCATTGCCTCGACCGCAACCTGAGCCTGGCCGAGGCTCGCCAGCAATCGGGCAGTTGGGTGCACAGCAGGGTCCCCCTCTACGAGGAAGAACGAGAAAACATCGTTGGCATGGTACTGCGACGCGACGCGTTCAGCGCCCTCGCCGATGGCCACGACCGAGTCAAGCTTTCAGAGGTCGGCCGCCCCGTGCACTCCGTGCCCGAATCGGCGCGGGCAAGCCAACTGCTCGAACAGTTTATCCAGCGGCGCGAACACCTCTTCTCCGTCGTCGACGAATACGGCGGTTTCGCCGGTATCGTCACACTTGAGGACGTGATTGAGGAAATCGTCGGGCAGGAGATCGTCGGCGAATTCGACCCGGCCGTCGATATGCAGGAACAAGCCCGACAGGAACGCCAAGGCTTGACCGACCAAGGTGGCGAATAGGATTTCCTGTTCATCAACGGCTTTTTCCCCTAAGTTCTATGGCGTTGCTTAAACCCCTCAAAAGGAGCACCCTGTACGATGAAAGCCCTCGTCGCGCTCGCGGACGGCACCGTCTTTGAAGGTCGGGCTCTTGGCAGTGGTGGTGAGTGCCTGGGCGAAATGGTCTTCAATACCAGTATGACCGGCTACCAGGAAATCCTCACCGACCCCTCCTACGCCGGCCAGATCGTCACCATGACCTATCCTCTCATCGGCAATTACGGCGTTACGCCGGAAGACGACGAGTCTTCCAAACCGCACGTCCGCGGATTTCTGATGAAGGAATGCTGTCGCCTGCCGAGCAACTGGCGCTCGACCCAAAGTCTGCCCGCTTATCTGGAAAAACACAATATCCTCGGCATTGAGGGCATCGATACCCGCGAATTGACCCGCAGAGTACGCATCGAGGGCGTCATGGCCGCCGCTATCTCCACCGAAGACCTCGCTCCGGACAGTATGGTCGCGAAGGCCCGGGCCTGGTCCGGGCTTGAAGGCGTCGATATGGCCGCCGAAGTAAGTTGCACTGAACCCTATGTCGCCAGCCCTGACAACCCGCGTTTCCACGTCATCGCATTGGACTACGGTATCAAACGCAATATTGTCCGCTGTCTGGTTAATGCCGGTTGCAAGGTGACCGTTGTTCCAGCCCGGACCACAGCTGATGAGGTCATGGCTTTAAAACCCGACGGTGTCTTCCTCTCCAACGGCCCTGGAGATCCTCGGCCGCTAGATTACGCGATCGAAACTTGCAAAGGGCTCATCGGCAAAAAACCGATCTTCGGCATCTGTCTCGGACACGAGATCCTCGGCCTGGCCCTTGGCGCCGAGATCTACCATCTCAAATTCGGCCACCGGGGCGCCAACCAGCCCATCAAGGAATACGCCAGCGATCGCATTCTCATCACCTCCGAGAACCACGGCTGGGGTATCGCCGCCGACTCACTGCCCGATTGTCTGGAGATCCCCCGCCGCAATCTCAACGACGACTGCGTCGAGGGCCTGCACCACAAGGAGCTACCGATCTTCTCGATCCAATGCCACCCCGAAGCCTCCCCCGGCCCGCACGACAGCTACCACCTCTTCGGCTACTTCACCGAATTGATGGAGAAACACGCCTCGTAGAACAAACTGGCGACGGCCGATTAAGCTCAAAAAACAGCAAGCCGCTATCACTTAATTCGCCTGTGTGATAGCGGCTTTTGTTTTGTATCCAACTCGACGGCAGAGGGGTTTTGCGATTGACAGCACCAAACCCCTCTGCCGTCTTAATTTCCAATAAGGCAGCTTCTAGCCTTTGATGATCTGCCGACGATAGTGGTTCTACATACTTGACCACCATCACCATTGCTGCTTTTTTCTCTCCACATTTCCACGGTAGACTTCATCTCACCCGAGGTCCGTTAAGGGGTATATCCTAAGCGGATTGCATTACCTATTTTGCAGGATAGCATATAGGATCAGACCGCCCCTCGGAGCCCGACAGGAGTCGGGCGAGAATGAGCTCAGGGGATATACCCCTTATCAGACCGTTCGCCACAGCATCGCCAAAGGAACCCGCCATGCCCACAGTGCCACACGATGTCCTCAACGACCTCTGCTACCGCATCTTCGCCGCCACTGGCATCCCCGACGCCGACGCCCACACCGTCGCCGACCACGTCGTCGAAAGCCACCTCAACGGCCACGACTCGCACGGCACCTGGCTCGTAGCCAACTACGCCCGCGCGATGAAGAAAAACTACGTGCCCTGGGAAGAAACCGAAGTCGAACGCGACACCCCGACGCTTCGGATCGTTAACGGCAAGGGCGCCAATGGCATCATCGCCTGCAACCGCGCCATCGACATCGCCGTCGAGAAGGCCAAAAAGTCGACCTTTGGTTTCGTCGGGCTCAACAGCGTCAGCCATATCTGCCGTCTCGGCGACTATCCGCCACGCATCGCCGAACAGGGCATGATCGGCATGGTCTGGCTCAATGGCGGCGGGCTCTTCCTCGCGCCTTTCGGCTCGGCCGACCGCCGTCTGCGCCCCGAACCCATCGCCTTCTCCGCGCCGCGCCGGGATGGTCCGCCCTTCATGCTCGACATGACGATGACCGTAGTCGCCGGCGGCAAGATCGTGCAAAAAAATATCCGCGACGAACCGCTACCCGAAGGCTGGGTCATTGACCAGAACGGACAGCCCGTCACCGACGCGAGTCGCTACATGGACGACCCCGAAGGCACCGGTGTGCTGCCCCTCGGCGGCACGCAATTCGGCCATAAGGGCTACGGTCTGGCGATGATGGTGGAAATGCTGGTCGGCCCGCTCTCACACGCCGGTTGCACCAAGGACGGCGGCAAGGGTGGCAATGGCGTGATGGTCCTAGCGATCAATATCGCAGACTTCATCGGCTTAGCCGACTACGAGCGCGAAGTCGAAGAAATGGCGCAATGGGTTTGCTCGGCCCGCCCGCTACCCGATGTTAAAAAGATCTACGCGCCAGGAGAAATAGAACAGGAAATCAAAGCCCGCCTGCTCGTCGACGGCATCGATCTGCCGCAACCCACATGGGATGAAATTGGCGAAGTGGCAACGGAATTAGGTCTGGAAGTGCCGCAGATCTGAGCGGCTATTCGCATTCGTAGATTTCGAAAGCGGTACGACCGTCCGGCACCTTGACGCTATGCACGAGCCGATACGGTGTGCGTTCGGCCATTTGCCGAGCCTCACCGGCCAACGCCAACAGCAGGGCG
>DQLG01000867.1 GCA_015660315.1 Candidatus Latescibacterota bacterium | reverse complement strand
CCGACAAAGTCCTCTATAGCGGCCACCCAGTCGCCGCCGTCTGCGCCAGCAACGTGCATATCGCCGAAGAGGCCCTCGACCTGATCGAGGTAGAATACGAAGTCCTAGAGGCGGTTATAGACGTGCGCGAAGCCATGCAAGAGGGCGCGCCGCAGCTGCATCCGGACATGACCACCCAGGAGTTCGGCGAAGACACCGGCCGCACGAGCAATCTCGCCACGCATTTCCAACACAAACTCGGCGACCCCGACACCGCCTTTGCCGCGTCCGACGTGGTCATTGAGCGCGAGTTCAGCACCGCCACCGTGCACCAGGGTTATATCGAGCCGCACAACGCCACCGCGATGTGGAACGCCGACGGCCAGATCACGATCTGGACCAGCACCCAGGGCTCGTTCGCCGCCCGGGCGCAGACCGGCGCCGTGCTCGATATAGCGGTCTCCAAGATCAAAGTCGTGCCCCAGGAAATCGGCGGCGGTTTCGGCGGCAAGATTCCTATCTACCTGGAACCCATCGCCGCCATGCTCTCCAAAGCCAGCGGCCAGCCCGTCAAGCTGATCATGACCCGCCCCGCCGTCTTCGAGAGCACCGGCCCGACACCCGGCTCCCATATCAAGATCAAGATGGCGGCCAATTGGGACGGCAAGATCACCGCCGCCGACGCCTATATCGCCTTCGAGTCCGGCGCCTATCCCGGCGGCCTGGTCGGTGCGGCAGCGATGTGCGTTTTCTCCTGCTACGACATTGCCGATGGCCTCATCGATTGTTACGATGTCGTGGTCAATAAACCGCGCAGCTTCGCCTATCGCGCCCCCGGCTCGACCCAGGCGTGTTTTGCCACCGAACACGTGGTCGACCTATTGGCCGCCGAGTTGGGCATCGATCCGCTTGAGTTTCGGCTCAAAAACTGCGCCACCACCGGCACCCGCCGTATCGACGGCGTCGTCTACCCGAAGATGGGCTGTAAGGAAGTCTTGGAAGCCATCCGCGACTCCGACCACTACAAGAGCTCGGCTCTGACAGGCCGCAACCAAGGCCGCGGGATCTCGGTCGGCTATTGGTTCAATGTCGGCTTGCAGTCGGCCTGCACCGCCAACGTCAATACCGACGGCACGGTCAGTCTCTCCGAGGGCTCGACCGATATCGGCGGCAGCCGCACTGCCATCGCCATGCAGTTCGCCGAAACCCTGTCCCTCGACGTCGATGATGTCAGGGCACAAGTCGTCGATACCGACTCAATCGGCCATACCGACGTCACCGGCGGCAGCCGGGTGACCTACGCCACCGGTTGGGCCGCCTACAAGGCCGCCCTCGACGTACAAGCACAAATGTGCGAGCGCGCCGCCCAGCTCTGGGAAGTCGATACCGACCAGGTACAATTTGCAGACGGTGTTTTTAGCTCGGGCGACAAGTCCTATACCTTTAAAGAACTCGCCGGCCATCTCGACGAGACCGGTGGCCCGGTCATCGGTCGCGCCACCGTCAACCCCGACTCCGGTGTCGGCGGCTCCTTTGCCGCCAATATCGCCGACGTCGAGGTCGACCCCGAAACCGGCAAGGTCCAGGTCCTGCGTTTCACCGTCATCCAGGACGCCGGCAAGGCCATCCACCCCTCCTATGTTGAAGGCCAAATGCAGGGCGGTTCGGCACAGGGCATCGGTTGGGCGTTGAACGAAGAGTACTACTACAGCAAGGACGGGCACCTGGAAAATTCGAGTTATCTCGACTACCGGATCCCGACCAGCCTCGATCTACCAATGATCGAAACAATCATCGTCGAGGTCCCCAACCCGGGCCACCCCTTCGGGGTGCGCGGCGTCGGCGAGGCCAATATCGCACCGCCGCCGGCCGCCATGGCCAATGCCATCGGCAACGCCATCGGCGTGCGTCTGCAAGAGCTGCCGATGAAACCCTCCAGCATCATCGCCGCAATACAGGCCAGCGAGGGTGAAGCCGCGGGCGGCTGAACCACCATGCCCGTAGCCTGGATCCCCTCGCTGATGCAAAAGCTGACCGGGGGGCAACAGCAGATCCCGGTCGAGGGCGAGACCGTGCGCCAGATCGTCGAGGCGCTCGAAGCGCTCTACCCTGGATTTAAGGCCCGCATCGTCGAAAACGACCGCATCCGCACCGAGATCGCGGTGGCCGTCGACGGCGAGGTCGTCACCTCGGGGTTGCGAGCCAGGGTTGGCGCCGAAAGCGAGGTGCACTTTCTGCCGGCGTTGGCCGGAGGTTAGTCTCAGGTAAAACGTAAAAAATGCCCGTCCAGAAAATCGGACGGGCATTTTTTATGTCTATAACAAAACGCTCCTGCATCTATCCGCTCCCATAGCGCCGCAGATCCTGAGACTCCCGACAATCTTCCACACGCCTCCTATTTTGGATAAAAACCACATATTCCGATGTTTCTTCTATTGATCGTGAAGTAGTGAGTCTGATATCCCTTCCCTCACTTTCTATCGAGGCATTAATCAGCACCGATAACCAATCTAGCCGTTTCACCTGCAAATTTTGCAGAAATTGGCACAATTCACTACCATTATGCCCTTTAAACAATCCGCTACCCCTCACTATCAATGACACTATTATGTTATTTTACAATAGCTTACATATCACCAACATCAACATGGCACAGAACTTGCCTTATAAGTAACAGGGTAAATCAAGTAGTGCTCAATCAGCCCTGAGCCGAAGTGGATGACCCATTACATCTACAGAAATCAATGCAAATTCTGCATCCCGCAAAGCGCTCTTTTCGCTTTTGCCGCTTGCAGCACACATACACACTGCAATAATTGCACTAACCCCACGTTTATTAAGGGGAGGAAAATGATGACCGAAAACGTAATGCTTACCGAAGAAGACGAGTTGCTCGAACTGCTCAGCCAAAACGGTGCTGATACGCTCGATTTGCTCAGCGGCGACCTGTCGATTATCGGCACCCAGCCGATGGAAAATATCGACGCGATGCTGCAAAACTTAGGCGAAGAGGAATTCGCAGTCGTCGACAAATACTTCGGCCTCTCGGGCGAAGCACCCTACACCGCCGTAGAAATCGGCGATGCGATGGACTTCGACGAAAGCCAAGTCACCTCGATCATCGCCCAGGCGCTGCGCAATATGCGCAGCGGTAGCGAAGCCTAAGAGTCAAGCAGCCCGGCTAGCGCTGCTACTTAAGAAATAGAAAGGGCGGTGCTTCTAAACAAGCACCGCCTTTTGCCGTTCTATTTATCACATCTCTCAATCATCCGCAACCACCTCCACGACCATCTTCCCAACCCCACTACCCTCTGCCCCTACACGATCATCCCGATACGCCAAGACCCGAAATGAATCCTCGACATAACTGCCAAAAACTCCCGTCCCACCCTCGACGTGAAACACCGGCCCCTTATCCCCATCGCTGCCCGACTGACCGTTGAACGAAGTCGTAAAATAGTCGAAATAATTTAGATCCGCCGCCTGCAACCGCACGCGATATTCTCCTTCAAAACGCACACCCAACCACCACAAGTCGCTGCGGGTGGTATCCGCCGGAATCCAATAATCGATCTTGCGCGCACTAAAAAGATCCTCAAGCCGCTCGCGCCACTTCTTGCCCTCCGACCACTTCTCCTTGTCTTCGATCTCCTCCCACTCCACCTGCTCACGATCCCGCAGCCAACGAATGGGTTCGCCCGCATCGTCGAGCAACGCCAAATTCTCGGCAAAAAACGTGCGCAACGCCTCAATTTCGTCATCGAGCACAGCGAGCGAATCCGCCGACACTTGCCCCTCTAACTCGGCGCGCAACTCGATCAACCGGTCTAGATCACCCGTTAACGGAGCGGTCGGGCCCGGCGGTAAAGACCGCACATCGACTGCTTCGACGATAACCACATAACCTGCCGCATTCTCGCTCTTGTCCCAGAAGAATTCGCCGGGATGCACTAGCTTACCGAAGCTGTCGCCAAAAAGCTGATTGTAGACAATCGTCTCGCCGTCGCCGAGATGTGTCTTGACCTGGGTGACGGCCGATTTGAAGGGCACCGTAGTCTCGGCGCGGACCTGTCGCCCTTGGTGTTCGATTAACAACTCGTAGGTCTGACCTTCGACAATTGGCATCGTCTCATGTGCGAGCATAAAAAGCCCTGGATCGCCGGTGGAGGGCGAAAGCGCGAAAGTCTCGCCCTCAGTGCTTATCCACACCTCGGCGTCCAGCAGCGTATCCTCCAGCCCGTCGTAGTAGCGCTCGGGTGGCAAGGTCTGCCGCAGCGTAAGCTCAGTATCGACGCCCGGCGCCAGATAGCCGACGACAATTACAGTCTGCTGGGGATTTTCGACTTCACTGGGGTTAGAGCAGCCGACAAAAAACGCGGCGCAAAGCAGGAGTATAATCGGGATTTGCATAAGCATATCAGAAGTTGAAATCGAAGCCGAAACTCGGCAGAATCGGCAGCATAGGGATGTCGCGGCGCTTGTTTGGTTTACGATCTTCGGGATCGCCCTGCAAGTCCCAGAAATAGTTGAAGATATTTTTGCGGTTGAGCGCGTTGACAATCTGCAAATAGACCCGCATCTCCCAGGTCCGAAAAGCAAAGACGCGCTGTATCGAAATATCGACCCGTTGATAGCTTGGCAGGCGCACCGCATTGAGGTCGCCCTGCTCATTGAAGGTCCAGGTATTGCCCGATGGCAAGGAGATTTCGCCGCGCCCCAGGATCTGGGTATAGGGCTGGCCCGAGGCATAGGCGCCCCGGCTGTTGAGCGTCCACTTTTCCCGAAAGCGCCACGAATGCACCAAATTAATGCTCAAACTACGATCAAACTTGGACTTAAAAAGACGCTCGTTGCCCTCCGCGTCGAGATTGAGATTGTCGATCTTGCGCTCACTGACGCCAGTGGAAAAGGAGAGCCAGCCCGTCTGCTTACCCGCCCGCTTGCGCAACAATAAATCAAAACCGTAGGCCCGTCCGTCGCCGCGGCGCAGGATATCACCGATCTTGTTGGAATCCTGCTCATCGTAGTTGATCTCGTAGAGACCTTCGTAATCCTTGAAATAGGTCTCGGCGTCGAGATCAAGGCCAAGGACCTTGGTCTCAAAACCGGCGATATAGTGAATCGAACTACTCGGTTCGGCGGTGGAATCGGCCAAGGCCCAGACATTGGACAGTAGCGATATACCCTGAAATTCGCGCGCCAGACGAAAGATATACTGGTGGTAACGACCGACAGCGCCCTTGAGGGCGGTTGCGTCGGTAAGCTGGTAACGCGCGGCCAGCCGCGGCGAAACACCCGTATAACCACCATTGTCAAAGTGGTTAAAACGCAAACCCGGCTGCAGCGAGAGCAACGGCCCCAAAGACCAAGTGTCCTGCACGTAGAATGAGTTGTGCAGGGCCTCGACATTGATATCGAACCAGATGCGATCCTTCTCGCCGAACTCGTAATCTATCGACTGGCGCTTAATATTGAAACCGAGCTCGACGGCGTGGTTCTTGCCAGCGAAATAATTCAGGTCTCCCTTGAACGAAACGTCGGTGAGGCGGTTCTGCTCCAAAAGCTCGACGTCTTCGGAGTCGAAATTGGTCTCGGCTTTGAAGTGGCTGCCGGTGACGAGAAAATTGCCGAAGAGGTTGGAGTCAAAAACGTGCGTCCATTTCGAACTTACCGTACGATTGCCCCATTCGAGGTCGAAACCCAACTCGTCAAAGCGATACAGCAAATTGTCTTGGCCGGTATAGGCGGCGACAGTCAGTTGGTCAGAATGCGAGAGTATCTGGTGGGTCTTGCCCTGCAGGTCGTAGAAGTTGTAGCCCAGCGCCTTGGCTTCGAGCGCGCCCCTGGCCACCGCCATCAGCGGATCAAGGTGGGTACGACGAGCGGAAACAAGCCACGAGCCCTTGAGCGCCGGGCCCTGCACCGTTATTCGCGAGGCCAACAGGCTCAACCCCCCATCGACCTCAACCTCTTGTTTGTTGCCCTCGTTGGTGATGACGTTGAGCACCGAGGAAAGCCTGCCGCCGTATTTTGCCGGATAACCTCCGCGCAGTAATTCAGTACTCTTGGCCGCATCGGCGGGAAAGGTAGAGAATAGCCCGAACATATGCGAGGCGTTGTAGACGTCGGTGCCGTCGAGCAAAATCAAATTCTGGTCGGGGGTGCCGCCGCGCACGTAGAGGCCAACCGAAAAATCGGAAAGCGTGGCAACACCAGGCAAGGTCTGGATCGTACGGATCGGGTCGGCTTCGATCGCCGCCGGCGCGGTCTTGAGCTCGCGCATCTGCAAGATCGTACGGCTGGGGCTAATGTCGAAGCTCTCGACCTCCTCGCGATCGGCCTCGATCACTGTGCCCTCGACCTCGATCGCTTCCTCGCCAAGACGAATATCACGAAGGATATCTTCGCCCACGACCACAAGTTCCTCGCGGTAGACCGCATAACCAATCATTGAGACGACCAGGATATAGCGGCCAGGAGGTACGCCGGCGATGGCATAATAACCGCTCTCGTTCGTAATGCCACCCCAGTTTTGGTCTTTGAGGTAGACGCTGGCGAAGGGCAAGCTCTCGCCGTCAGCGGTATCGCGGACGAAGCCACTGATATCGGCGGCTTGAGCACGCACGGCTAAAGCGAGCAGGAGCAGAATTAATAGATGCTTCATATAATATGAGAATATGAGGCTATTGGACCTTGTCAATAAAGCCCAGAGGATATTTCAGCGCTCACCCGTCGAACCAAATCCACCACTGCCGCGCGCCGTATCTTCTAACACTTGCACTTCGAGCAATTCGCCCCTCGTAACCGGTGCGAAGAGCAACTGGGCGACGCGGTCACCCGACTCAATGCGCTGTTCTTCGGCCGAGAGGTTGATCAGAATGACGCCGACCTCGCCCCGATAGTCGGCATCGACAGTGCCCGGAGCATTGAGCACGGTCAAACCGCGTTTGAGCGCCAGGCCGCTGCGCGGCCTGACCTGCGCTTCGTAGCCCACGGGAATCTCCAGATAAAGGCCGGTCGGCACCAGCGCACGCGCACCAGGGACCAAGACCAGGTCCTCGGCGAGCGCGGCACGCAAATCCATGCCCGCACTCTGCGCCGTCTCGTAGGAGGGCAGCGGTTGACCACCCTTGTTGACGACCTTTACCTGAATGTCCATCGGACTCAGGCCCGCGCTCCGTACTCGGCCTTCCAGCGCGCCTTTAACGAATCCACGTAGACCGCACCCAACGTATAACATATCGAGGCAAACAAGCTAAGCACGCCGGCGATAAAGACGATCAGCAGCCGTTGCGGCTTAGCCTTGATTTCGGCGGGGACCGCCGGATCAAGAATTTGCACCGTCGAAGTCGTGTTCTTGGCTTCGATCAGGGCCTCGGCTTCCTGCTGCAACAACAACTGCAATAGGGCCTTCTGTACCAATACGTCCTTTTCCAGCTTGGCGTACTCCTGCGCCACGTTCGGGATATCCCTGAGCGGCAAAAAGAGGTTCTGCTCGATCTCGAGCCGCAGCCTCTTGCCCTTGAGCGAATCGCCGCTGTCCGCGGGTGCGATGCCCTCGCGCAGAAAAGTCATCGCCGCCTGCCGCAATAGAATCTCGCGCTTGAGTTTTTTCACCTTGTCGTGGTTTTCGTCCAGACCGGAAAGGATAAAACCCTGGCGAACAATCTCCAGCTCCATCGCGTCGGTCTGCATCGCGGCGGCGGCGCCAATTACCGCACGGGCCTGGTCCTCGATCGCAATGGCATTATGTTCGGACTGAAACTCTTGCAGGCTTTTCATTTTCACTTCGAGCTTCTCGTCTTCATCACTCAACAACGAGCGGATAAACAAGAGACGCTCGGAGGAAAAGGTTTGAGCAATTTTCTTATTCGTCTTATCAAGTATGACGGTATAGTGCATGGCCATGTCGGCCGCCGTCTGCGGGTCTTGGTCGAGCACTGCGATCAAGATCGTGCCGTCCTCGGTCTTGTCGACTACGGTCTTTTCGGCAAGCATCTCGACCGCGTCGGTCATCGTCTCGGCTCCGTAGCGCTCCAGCAAGTTAAACTTCTTGATCATCACCCGTCGGGTCAGCCCGCTCTTGAGCGTGGCGACGAAGATATCGGCCGGCGTGCCCTTTTCACCCAAACGCAAGGTCGGGATCGGTAGGGCCGAGAGCAGGTCGGAAAAACCAAAACCCTGCTTCTGTTCCTTCGGCGGCAAGATCTGTACCGTCGACTCGAATTCCCTCGGTATCAAGAAACTCAGCGCCCCGGCCAATACACACATGGCCAAAGTCCCGCCAATGACCAGCCCTTTGCCCGCGTACAGCGCGGCCAGCAAATCGAGGATATCGATCTCTTTTCTCTCTTCTCTCTCCATTGCTTCGTGCTCCTTGAAATGCCTGGGCTAAAAGGACCGTACCAACACCACCAAGGTCAGGGTTTCGGCGACGGTGCGCATCGTCGATTGGAAGAAGGCCCAGTAGTTAACCCGCTCCCTCTGCGGCACCCATATCTCGTCACCCGGCCCGACAATTGACTTCAAATCCAGTTCTTCGCGGGTCGCGGTGCGTGCCCGAATCAGACGGGCCCCGCCCTTGTTGGCCTCATACGTATAACCGCCGGCCTTCTCCATATAATACCGCACGCTGAGTCCTGGTTTATAGTCGATCAAACCGGGTTTCTGCATCTGTCCGCTGACACTGATGGTGCGCCGCTTCGTCGGGATATAAATTACGTCGCCGCTTTCGAGGAAGATATTCTGATCCTCGTCGTTTTCTATGAACAGTCGTTCGAAATCGACTGATGCACGCCCCTTCTGCTCGCGGGCCTTGGTCTTGAGATAGGCCTTGTCCTCGCCGTCCAAACCGGCCAGCCCCGTCACTCGCCTCAATGACCGCAAACGTTCCAATTCCGGATCGATCTTGCTGCGCATCTTGGTTCGAACAACCTTCGCGCCGATGAGCGAAGCGTCCTTGGACAAACCGCCGGCCATCATCACCACGTCCTTGAGCCGCGTGACGCCCGGGATAATGCGGTAGCGGCCCCGGTACTTGACCTCGCCGTAGACCAGCGTCGTCGGCATCTGCTGCCACAAAGAGCGGGCGCGGATAAAGAGCATGTCGTTCGATTGCAGCTCAACGTGGCGTATATCCTCGTATGTAAAACCCGGCTTCCCCTCCTCATTACTGCCCAACTCAATGACCTCGGTCTCTTCGGTGCCCGACCGAAAACGCCAGAGCTCGACCCGAACCAGCGGCGCGTCCAGGCGCAACCCCTGAGCCAGGTTCACCAAATCCTCGATGGTGTCCCCCGGCTGGAACTCGTGCCGGCCAGGCCGGTTGACCGCGCCGAAGACAAACATCATCTTGTCACGGAATGTAACTTTGACCACATCGCCCATCCGCACATAGGGGTTGAGCTCGACATTGCCAGTGGCGAGAAACATGCTCAAGTCGACCACCTCGACCGTATTGTCGCCGTGGATGAGCTGTATCGAGCGACGCGACGTCGCCTGGTTGACGATCTGGCGCACGCGAGTGACCTTCTGGCCGCCCACGTCGTCCTGGAACGAGGTGCCCCGCAGTTCGTCT
>DQLG01000121.1 GCA_015660315.1 Candidatus Latescibacterota bacterium | reverse complement strand
GTTTTGCGGAACTGCCCATGCGAGCCGTGCATATCGCCGTGATCCGAAAAGAACACGATATGCGTATCGTCGTAGAGCCCTTCTTCGCGCAGCGCGCTTACCACCCGACCAAGGTTATCATCGAGATTCTCGATCATCGCATAATACCCGGCCAACTCCCGCCGCGCCCGCTCGACGACGCGCGCGACCGGCGGCACATTGGCCCGCAATTCGATCCGCCCTGGGCTGTGCCGCCCCATCGCCTCGGGCGGGGCCACATAAGGGTCGTGCGGCGGCTGCACGCTCAAGCTGGCAAAAAAAGGTTCATCGCCTTGTGCCTGCCCACGAATATGCTCGATGAGCAAATCCGTCAGTGCATCCGTCTCATAACGCGGCAACCGCTGCAGTTCGACCTCTTCGGCGGCGCGGTGCCCGTGTACCCAAGCATCGTATTGCGCGTTGTTGTTCTCATAGCCGATCCAAGTATCAAAACCGCCCCGCCTCTCTCTCGGTATATGATGGAACGCGGCCCGCCCTTCCCGCTCCTGGAAACCGTCTACATGCCACTTGCCAAACCACGCGGTGGAATAACCCGCCGCCTTGAAGGGCTGGGCGACTGTAAATAAATCGGGCGACAGCTGCATCTGATGCCCGGGAACCGCCTTATGCGGATAGCGCCCCGACAATAGCGAACCGCGATACGGGCAACACAACGGGCTGCCCGAGACGGCGCGTTCAAAGGTGACGCCTTCCGCGGCCAACGCGTCGATATTCGGCGTCGACACATTGGCATCACCGACGAGCCCCAGCGCTTGAGCCCGGTGCTGGTCGCCGAAGATCCAAATCAAATTGCTTGCACGTTGTTCTATTGCTGCCATGTTTTATCCTTCCGGCCAATAAATTCGCAGAATCTCAAACGCCACCGAAGACTGTTTCTCCGCCTTCGCCCTTCTCAATTCAGCCAATACTCCCAATTCCTCCGCCGCCGCCACGCCGTAGACCCTTATACAATCGACAAGGGTATCTTTCGCCGAACCTTCCTCGCCCTGCCGCAGATACAAAAGCCCCAACTCGAATCCAGCTTCTGCATGATCGAACTGCCGCCACAAAACGCGATATTGCGCGACCGCCTCCGCTATCAAGACGGCTGCGACCAGGCTGCGCGCAGACTCCAGTCGCAACATCTGGTCTGCCGGCGCCTTTTCCACCGCCCGCAGCCACGAGCGGGCGACCCACGTCCGATCCCCGAGTTCGCCCCACGCCCTCGCCGCTTCGTCATAATGGCCCAAGTGATAATGCGCGAAAGCCCAGCCCATTGCAGTGTCCTTATGCCCGGGTTCGAGCAGCAAGGCACAGCGCAGCGGGACAATAGCCCGTTCGTATTCGCCCCGTAAAGCCAAACCCAACCCGCGATTGCGAAAATACGTCGTCACCATGACCAAGAGATCCACCTCACCCCATTCAAACACTGCCGAGCGATCCTCGCGAATACTGTCGGCAATGCGCTGCAATGCCCCATTTCTCTTGGCCGCATCAGCGTCCTCAACAACCAAGACATTCGCCAATAGCGCCAACAACCGGCTTGCCGGCAGGCGCAGGCGCGCAACGGCAAGCTCGTCGGCTATCGGTTCGCCCAAAGCCAACATCGCCGTAAAGAGCCGATTATACGCATCCTCCAAGGGCACGATATCGCCTCCCGCTTCAATAGACTGCGACAACTGCTCTACCGCAATCTCTAGATTCTGGCTCGTAAATTGCGTGCGTCCGGCGATATAACGGGACACTTCTTCGGCCCGCTGCAGATGTATATGCCCGAGCAATACAATCGGAACAAGCAACACATAGGCGAGTCTTCCCACCTTTGGCAACAAAGACAAGCGATAGAGCGCTGCCGCAGCCAGCACCGAAATCCCCGCGCTAGCCGTATACAGATAGCGCGATGGGCCCGGCATCAGCGCGAAAAAATGCCCTGGAGCCAATACCAGAAAAGGCAAGGGGGTCAAGACGATCCAAATGGCCCAAAAATCCAGCGCTGGCAAACGGCGCCAGGCGACAAAAAAACAAGCCAATATCGCCAATCCCCCTGCCATCGTCTCCCAATCAGCTAACTCATATACCGAGAATGGCAGCACGAATGCAGTCGTGACCAGACGGCTGACCATATACAGCAACACCTCGATATGCCCCAAGGGGTCAAAGTGACTGCTGATCTGCCCAACTTGCGGCGCGTTGGCATAATAAGTCTTGATCGCCAGGACCCCAGCCCCCCCGAGCAAGCCCGGCAAAATAAGCCCGCGCACAGCATCAACGAATCGATGCCCGCGCGACCAGGCCAAGACCGCACACAAGGGCAATAGGATGATTGTCGCCGTATGCACCAGCAATCCGCCCATTAACGCCGCGTAAAAGCCCCACTGCCCGCGGACGCGAGCCTGCTCACGCCAAGACAAATACGACCACAACCCCGCGCACAATAGGGCGAACGATACGATATAACATTGCGCGGATGACCAGTGAATGGCCCGATAGTGCGAGACATTATAAAAGAACAGCAGACCGGCAGAAGCGCTCATGCCCCAAGCCCAACCCAAGCGCCGGCAGAAGCGCGCCAAAAGCAGCGCCGCCGCGCAATGCAGGATAACCCCAGCCAGATGATAATAGCGCATGTCTTCGCCCCAGAGCTCATATTGCAGCCAAATGAGCGCTTCGTAGAGCGGCCGGCCCGAGGTATGGAATTTCTCGGTGCTGAACAGATAAGTAAAATCCTCGCTGATCAGCGCGCTATCTAGCAAATTCTCCCGGTCGTGGTTGTCGAGGTGTAGATCGCCAAGCGAAGCGAAGGTGCAACCGGCCAACACCGCCAGTAAAAGGGCGAAACACCACCAATGGACGCGTTCATTTTTCGGATCTAATATACGCAATAATTTCAAAGGTTCGTCACCACCTCAGTAGGCCACAGAAAATATCTGCGTAATCGCTGTTGTGCTACTCTCTGTAGCCGGATCGATTCGGCACAGATAAACACCCGGTACCGCCATGCTACCGGTCCTTTCTCGCCCCGACCAGTTAAAACGCCAACTACTGCCGGTATTGGCTCCAACTAGATCAGTGAGCAAGCGGCCTGCAAGATCGTATATCTGCACTCGCGGTTGTACGTCTTGCGCCTTAAACAGCACGAATTCAATCTCAAGCCGATCGTTGACCCCGTCTCCATTCGGTGTAAAGACGGCAGGGGCAATCCGCAAATCGCCGATAAGCCCATGCCGATCGGGCAGCCCCGGCAGTAACACGATATGTGATCGTCGTTCACTCGGTTCGACCGACTGCCAGAGCCCGGGCCGCTCGCCCGAACCCAGATCGAGCGCAAAAAGCGCCGCGTAGTCCACTAGGCGGGCGGTAAAATCCACCTCAACCGAATCGGCCACCACCATGTCCGGCAACAGGACCAGCAGCGAATCACCGCTTAGCTCAACCCTGGCGGGGGTGAGCTCTATCCCACCGACCCGCAACACTACATCGGTATCGACCTTGCCCGGAACCTTAAAACGCAATTGATCGAAACCTCTATCCTCACCATCGCTTTGCGGCCATAGCGTATAGGTAAAACGAGTTTCTTCGTTGAGCCGGGCTTGCTGCGGCCAGATCCGACCTTTCGCCGTTTGCACCAACGCATCGGTAAATTCGATCGACAATGCGTCGACGACGGGGGCGACCTGTGGGTCCTCAGTCAAAAAAATCATCTGCAATTGCACGAAGCGGCGTGGACTCGCCGACTGGAATGCCTCGCCCGAAGCCTGGTAGACATTGCTCCAAGCATCCCAATCTTCGCCGACGACCAAGCTCGTATCGACCGCGCCGCGCAGTACCTTCGGCGAACTGTTCCACACCGCTTCGGTAATCACATCGTTTTTGCGATCATAGAAGGTATAGAGCTCCCGCAGCGTATTGCCCGAGCGCGAGCGCAACTGCACCTTCGTCTGCGGCGGCAGCTCCGCCTGCCACTTAAGCCGTTCGATCACCCTCGGCCGCCCGTCGCCCGCCGCTTGCGCCACGTCGATAAAATCTGAGTGCATATCCACCTGCGCCGGATGCCCATCGGAAAAAAGCATCGCCTCCAGACCCCAGCCGAAACTATTGCCCAAGCCATCGATCTCATGCCATAGAAGATAGCGGACCTTGTTAGGGGCAAACATATAGCGCTGGTGGAAAAGCCGCCCCGCGCACTGCGGCCGACAGCGGTCTTCGACCAGCACTTCGTAGTCGACCTGTTCGGGCACCGGCAACCCCGAAGCGGGCGCGGGCCTACCATCGGAGACCAAAAATAACCCGCCCGACGCCGAAGGGTTACCGCCCTGGACCTGGCTGCGCAACCCCTCGCCCAATTGGCCCTGATATAGAAAGAGCTCGTCGAGGAAAAACACCGCACCCAGATCCACCCGCCACCACACGCCCGACTTGAGCCAGCCGTCGTCGGCGCTGCTCAACAGCGCGAAGCTGTCCATATCGCCGTCGAACATCAGCGCC
>DQLG01000478.1 GCA_015660315.1 Candidatus Latescibacterota bacterium | reverse complement strand
CGCACCCACACACTTTCCAATCTGCTCGGAATATGTTTAGCAAAAGACTAGATGCAAACAACGTCATGGCCGGTTTACTCTGTGGCTTAGCGACCCTGCTATTCCTTTTTCAATTTACCACCTTGAGTAAGTTGGCCCTTTTCGCACCAGCCGCCTCACACGTTACACCCACTCGATTTTACCAAGCCCTCAGCCGACAAATTGATTTTACCGCGATCGACGCAATCGTCCTCACTAGCATTATCTTCTTGGTCAGCACCATTATTGCACTGGAGATCCGCCAACGTTCGTTGGGCAAATTCCTGCAATACACGCTCGGCAATCACCGTTCTGCACTACTCCTGATAGCAGCGACTTCCTTGGTCTGCGCCCGTTACTATTTCGGCCCTGGCGACCCCCATTGGGCCGGAGATGCCCCACAGCATATCGCCTACATGCACCTTGTCGCGCAGTCATTAGGCCATGGGTGAATTGCCCTATTGGACTTTCTCGTTAGGCACGGGATCACCCTTCCTGGAAAATTATGGTTTCCTGTATTTTTATTTTACGGGCTTCTGCAGTTTCCTAGCCCAGGACCTCACCACCGGCATAAAATTCAGCCATGCGATCTACCATATCGGCTCGGGTTTGGCGATGTTTTTATTTTCAACTCGACTATGCCGAGCCCGCCGAGCCGGTACCATCTCGGGATTGGGCTATGTGCTTTGCTTTTGGCATTTGCAACAACGATGATCATGGGCCGATTGCCATTGTCCCTATTCTATGCCCTGCTGCCCTTGCCCTTTTTAGCCGTCGAATATCTCGACCAGCCCCAAGCGCCGATTCACCGCGGCTATCTTGGGCTGAGCTTGGTCATCTGCGCTATCATCGGCCTTATCACCCCGTTCGTACTGCGATCTAAAAAATCACCTTCGCGGACATTGCCAGCTATAGTCTGCCTGTTGATCTCTTGCGCAATAGTCTTTGGCTACCGCTTGCCGCCAATAGCCCAATTGCAGTTTATCCAAGTGATGAATGCAGCCCGCTACCTGCTCTACCTATCTTTCTTCTTGTCGCTTACGGCAGGCATTGGCGCCCATCTCCTCCTGGCATCTTACCCAGGGCGCACCTATGGTAATCGCATATTTACCTTGTTGCTGGTCTTGATATTTCTTGATTTGGGTTCGACGACATTCCAACATCTCTATACCCACAAAGAACACCCCCACGCCAAGCTCGACTCAGCCCTTTTTTCAGCAATACGCGAAAAAGCCGCTCCCCATCGCGAGCGCGATGAATACCCGCCCTATCGCATCGCCTGGCTGGCTCAAGATCTGAGCACTTATTTGTCTGTTGCACAAC
Organism: Candidatus Latescibacterota bacterium; assembly: GCA_015660315.1. Lineage (GTDB taxonomy): Bacteria > Latescibacterota > UBA2968 > UBA8231 > UBA8231. The sequence continues at coordinate 1,315 of DQLG01000478.1, read as the reverse complement.
AGCTATACCTCTCCGCGACCCCAACCCCCGACGCCTTTCACCCGAGTGAATTGCGTTCACTTGAAACTTTGACCCGACCATTTATCGAATTCGCCCGTTTATTCATCGCAAAACTCGAATCCCCACATGATTTTGGCAAACTTTCTCACGCCCCCGTTTTGCAATCTGGTTTTATGCTGCTAAACGTCCGCCATGTATTGCTCGGCCACCACAGCCAACAACTCCCACACTGGTTGCACATGCGCTATGATTCGCCCATTGTCGTCTCGGGGAAACGCTCTCCATTTCCGCAAGAGGTTTTCGACTCGGCACAAAACGATGGCAGCCTAGACCGTGCGGTGCAAACGCTCTTTCTCGATTCCGCACCCATCCTCAGAGGCCGCCAATGGTATAAGGTATATTGGCTCTTGCAAAATATGGGCATTCGCTTGGATCAGGCGTCGGCCGAGCAAATATTCACCCTTGAGCAAAATCCAGAACAAGACCTCGGAACTCAGCCCACCGTAGCCGTGTTGTCCCACAGGGTAACTGGCTCCAGTGTCGATCTGCGGGTCGCTATCAGTGAAGCCTGTTTTGCCCGCCTGTCCTATGCCTATTATCCCTACCTCACCTTGCGCGTTGATGGTCAAGCGGTCACCCCCTTTGAGACCTATGATCGCTTCCTCGGCTTGGCTTTAGATCCAGGCGAACACCATATAGAACTGCGCGCAAGCCTTTCCCCGCTGCGCCAACTACTCATCGACACCTCAATCGCGCTATTTCTCTTGGGGGTGAGCTTATCACTGCGTGAAATACGTGGCCGCCGCCTGCGATGAGCTCACGACCTATTACTTTCCTTTGCTTAATTTTCGTATCCTGTACGAATGCTTGGAGCCTCACAGACACGGTCCGCATCCAGCGCATTGTCATTGAGGGTAACCAGCGCACCGATGCGCAGATTATCCGCAGGGAGTTGCTTTTTTCCACCGGCGACCGGGTCGATACAACGCTATTCGCAGAATCCGCCCGCAATCTCAGACGCCTTTTTTTTATTGGCGAAGTTCATATCCGCCATGCCGAAGAGCATGGTGAAACCATTGTAACCGTTACTGTCGAAGACCTGTACTCCCGCGCTTTGTCCCCTTTGGTATCGGGACAATTAGACCAATTGAGCATTGGCCTTGTAGGGCTCGACTACAATCTTTGCGGACGCGGCCAAAGCCTGCGGACGACCTTGGAAAACCGCGCGATCTCCGGCTATTGGCTCGATATTGATTTTGCAGAACCGCGTTTGGCCGGCACTCGCCATTCCCTTTCCAGCCGTATCGGCGCCGGT
>DQLG01000592.1 GCA_015660315.1 Candidatus Latescibacterota bacterium | reverse complement strand
CGCACCCGCTGATCCGTGTACGCCCCGACATCCCCATGCGCTATCAGAGCGAGAGCTGGGATTTCGGCTGGCTGGTGCTGCGCACCGACGGGAAAGTCATTTACCGCCGCTGCGACCCGTATTCACTTGCTTTTGACGACAGAGAATTGCAACACCCGATCCGCTGGTTCACACGCTAATGCCCGACGAAGACCCTGGAACAAGGGCGCTGGATCGGCGGTGCCTAAGACATAAGGCAACCCTCTAACTACAAATAACCCGACGAAAAAGACATGGACCCAAAAGACTACGACTTCTTCCGCCAGAACGGCTACCTTACCCTCGGCCAACTTTTCACCGGCAAAACCCTGACCCGCCTGCTCGCCGGCTTCGACCACGACCGCGAAACCTGGAGCGGCAATATGTGGCGTCCCCTAACCGGCTCCTACCAGACCGCGAACTGCGACCCGCTCGTCACCTGGCCCGGTGTCGAAGAAATCATCCGCCACCCGCAAATCCTCGCCAGCACCGAAGCGCTCTTGGGCAGCCCATTGTGCCTCTCCGAAGTCTGTCTGCGCCATATGCGGCCCTACGAGGGCGAAAGCTGGCGACATTGGCACCGCGACCGGCCGCACTGGCAGGAGCATCCGCTGCGCACGCAATATATCCACGCCTTGATCTATCTGGCCGACGTCGACGAATCCACGCACTGCTTCTCCATATCGCCCGAAGCGGCCAACGAGCCGATCCTCGACGAAGAAGCTCAGCTCGCGCGCGGCGGCATCGTCGATTTGCACGGCCCGGCCGGCACCGTCGTGCTCTTCAACCTCTCGGTGCTGCACTCGGCGACGATCCGCCCGACGCCAACGGAGCGCAAATCGGTACAGATCTACTACGGTCGCCGCGACCAACCCCATTTGAGCGATCACACCGTGCTGCCCGCCCGGCTCTGGCGCGACCATCCCGACGCGCAAGTCCGCGCCTTCTATTCGGTGCCCAACCCCAAATCGCGCGCCTTTGCCAAAGCTTTCGGCGCCGAAGATATTCCACAAGATTTATAAGGCTGTGCTTTTATTTTTGCGGTTTGCGATATTGCCAAGCCTTCCCGCTCTTGAAAAAGTCTCACTGCCGATTAGCGGCCGCTCAAAGACTAGACACAGACTCCCACCTGAAAAACAAGGATGATTGAAATGCACAAAACGGTGGCCACAACAGCGGAATTCCTGCACACCTGGGATTCGCGCATCAATTTTCTCATGGCGGACGAGTGCGTACCTTTTTCGTTTGAGTTTCCGCCAATCGAACAGATCGTCGAGCGCTTGGTCGCGGAGCAGAACACGACGGGGATCGAGGGTCAGTTGCGGAACACCGGCGACCGTGGAAACACCATGGAGCAATTCCGCGGGATGTCGTTCACCGACCTGATGGAGACGTCCTTCCAGTTGCGCTATCCCGATGTAACGCTTCTGGATCGGCCAGGGGATCTTTTTGCGGGCTTTACCGAGCAAGTGTTGGTCCCGTGGAAGCGCTATTTACTGGACCACGGTTTTGAGTGGGACCGGTGTTATGCGCTGGCCAGGGTGTCCGGGCCAAATACGTGTACGGGATATCACATGGACCGCTCAAATGTGCTGTTTTGGAATGTGCGCGGCCACAAAGTTTTTCACGGTTTCCGCGAACCCGACCGCTGGGTGCCGCTCACACGGGCCAACGACGAACGAGAGGCGCAAATCATGCCGGCGCATATGTCGTCCCAGGATGTGCTCTCCTACGAGGTGGGCGATAATACCTTGCTCTGGAACCATTTGTTGACGCCGCACTGGGTCGATTCGCCCGAATTGGCCTTTGGCATCAATTTTTCACACGGCGGCTTGCGGCACAATGGCCGCCTGTGCCGCTATGAGCAGCACTTGTATAATACGCTAGGTCGCAATCCCAACGAAAACTGGCTTCCCGAGACGGCGAGCGCTGTATTTCAAAAGGGCCTTTAGCGGCACTGAACGCGCCAACTGCGTTAGCTGCTACCGGACATGCGCTTATTTCCTATTCCCCTTAATTTCCCACTTTGGCGTTAAACTTATCAAACGCTGCGCACCGCATCATTATTGTACCACCCCGACCACCTATAGGCGTCCATACCCGGTGGGATCAAGGCCTTCCAACAGGCGGAGGGTGACTATACACGACCGCCACCACAGATGCTAAATCGCCGCTTATCGAGCTGACCCGCTCGGCCAATGTGCAAGAGCAACACCGGGCGTCGGTCCACCACCGGGAGGCGGTCCGACGCCATCAGGGCCGAGATCGGTAAACTCGCCGTTGAGACAGCGCGAGATATAGGGATAGCCTCCGGTGACGACATAGACATACTGCCCGTCGATAGTGGTGCCATTACACTCGTCGAGATCGCCAATCCCTTCGCTGTATTGCCAATCCGAAGTATAGGTCCCGTCGGGCGAGGTGCCGGCCAGATCAAAGCTGGTGTTGTCGGGGCCTGAGGGCGTGCAATTACTGCCGCTGCGCGCAGTCGCCGACAACACATAGCTGGGTCGGTAGTCACCGGATTTCGAGTAATACATCAGAAAGCCATCGGCGGCAAAACCCACGTGCACCAGGTCTTCGTCGGCCGCGTAGGCGTCGACGAGCATCTGCGACACGCCGTGGTAGTGGTATTTGCCGGTCGGCTGTACGTGCGCGTTGTTGAAGTCGAGGCCCAAGTTAAGGAACTCCTGCAGGGCTTCGATGCGGAAATTCTCGCCGCTCTCACAGGATACCGATTCGGCAGTGCCCGGCTCAAACGGCACGCCATTAACCGCGATCCCCGGCGCCCGTGCGAAGGTGGCGTCACCGGTAAAAGTCGGCTCGGTGGGGAATCCATAACTGAGCGTCTGCGCGCTAATGGTATTGGGGTTGCCATTGTTGGGGAACGCGCCAGTCGCGTGGTCGGGCAGGGAGTTGGTGTCGATGCTGCGGGTCGCGCCGCCGCCGACGACGGAAACCACCGTGCCGTATTCCTCGTCCATCAGCGCGTAGGAGTCGAGGTAGTTGGACGCCGCGGCGCTGGTCGGGATCGAGCACGGCCACTTCGGCCAGCAGGACTTCGGTCAGCAGAGAGTCGAGCAGAGCCTGGGTCTGTTGCAACCCTTGGACCCGGGCGCGAAACGCGTCTGGTGTGCCCACTTCTTCGGCAAAAGCCCGCGCGACCGCGTCTCGCTGCTGCTCTATGGCCTGATGTGTCTGGCGAATCGACGGAAAGAGCACGCCGTGCGCCTCGCGTAGGACGGCCTGTTGCTCGGCGCGCAGTGCCAAATCTGCCGACAGCCGCTCTAGATGATGGTCCAAGGTGCGGTCGAGGGATGGCTTGCCGCCCTTGTGCGGCGGCCTCGGATGCTCGGACGCAGGCGACGCGTCGAGGACGCGCAGGACCAGCCCCACATTAGCGCCGAGCGACAGCGCGAGGAAAATGGCGAGCATTCGATTCATTGCAGCACCTGCGTTTCCAGAGCGACCAGCGCCGCGGGGGCACCGTCGACCAGACCGTAGTCGAAGGCCGTCCAGAGGTCCTCTTCCACCACAGCGGAACCGGCAGACGATCCCGTGGGCACAGCAAACGACAGCGCCAGGCCCACGACCGAGGCCAAGGCCACACCCCCTGCGAACCGAAACGTCATGCGAAACGCGGGCCGTCAATGCATTTGCGCGGCAACCCTCGTCCACAAAAAAGCAGGCGGTGGATCGGTGACTGACACCGCCTCGCTCAAGAGCACCTCAAACCGCACGAGATCTTCATCGGCCGCACGGCAAGCGGAACAAGAAGCCAGATGCGCGCGGATGAGCGCTGCTTCCGCCGAATCGAGCGCGCCGTCGTGATAGGCGGTCAACCGGTGCTCTACGTGGTCACTCATAACCATTCTCCCATTTGCTCGCGCAAGGCGAGTTTGGCGCGGTGGAGCAAGGTCTCCACCGCCGAAACAGTAGTTTGCAGTTGCGTGGCGATCTCGGCTTGACTCAGCTGGGCATCATAGCGCAGCACAAAAGCCTCTTGCTGCCTTTTGGGCAAGCTATCGAGCGCCTTGGCCAGCGCCTCGCGTAGTTCCCTTTGCCGCAGTTCTTGTTCGCCGTGGGGCGCTTCGGCCACATCGTGCTCGGCCGGGTCGAACGAGATAAAGCGAACGATCTTGCGCCGCCGTATCCTGCTGCGCAACAGATTGCCCGCCATCTTGAACAGCCAGCTGGCAAACCGGCCTTCTTGCTGATAATCGGCCGCCCCCTGAAACACTTTGACAAAGCTCTCCTGGGCTTCTCTCTACTTAACGCTCGCAAGAGCGCAAACCTGCGCGCAGACTGCAAAATAAATGGCCCGGGCCACAGAACAATTTCCAGCACAGCCTCGTCCATACGTCGGGCGCCCGCCGCCTCAGGTGAGATAGCCGATCTCCCGCACAAAGCAGTCCCGCAAGCCATCGTCCTCAATCGCACCCAGCAGATGGAAGGCAGCATAACTCACCTTTATCGCATGCGCGACGCCGCCCCGGTGCAAATGGCTGGCCGAAATCTCGCGGCGACCGGCTACCTGCCAATACGCGCGTGTGCACGGGCCGTGTTCCGCCGGCACGAGCCGGACCTCTTGGCCATCGTTGCTGTGATACGGCGGCAAGCCACGCAATAGTGCAATATGCGCCCGATGCGCTGAAAAGCCCCTCTGTGCCAACGCGCCATAGCCCATTTCCGTCAATTCGACCAGCGCATTCGTGTGGGTCGTCAAGTGGACCAGGCCGCCGTAACCGGCGCGCTTAATCTTGTCGTCTGCAATTAGCTCGTAGCAGGCGGCAACGACGGCAGTTCCGAGATCTTCGTAAGGCGCAGGTTCCACCTCCGGGTCTACGGCAACCCCCTTGCGCCAACCTGCCTCCTCCCCGTAATACCCCTGCCCGGGGCTGTCACCAAAATTCGCTATAAGTCGGCAAATGCCCTCCACCACCGCCGGCCTGACCATCTCCGGCCGATGCTTGAGCGCTTTGAGCGCTAGTGATATGAAGATCGTGCAGTGGCCGCTCGCACGCAGTAGGGCGATTTTCTGCTCTAGGGCGGCAGGGATCGCCGATAGCAAATCCGGGTCGGTCGCTTCTTGTGGATACGGCGCAAAAAGCGCCGGCAGGTCGTCGGGCTTTTCCGCGCCTAAACCCCATTCTTCACCGTCCTTCGCGACAATCTCGTCGATGATCTCTCGCAGCAAATCGCCAGCGCCCTCTTCGAGCTCGTTCTCGCGCGAGAAAAAATAGGCGGCAATTAGCGCAGCGCCAGTATGCCCGGCCATCGGCCGGCTCGCCGACCGGCCCAACGCCGTTAGACCCTGGTCTAAATAACTTTCGTCCAGCATTGTGGCTTCTCTTTACAGATGTTGTGCGTATAATATGGATTGATGTTGTAGCGATTAATCCGCTATCTGGCCGTGCGCTCTAGTACCTCACCGTTTGCCAGGTGGACCACCGCTTTCCATGTCTGATCATCGTTGCCGATGGCAACCCCCCCGTAGCGCCAGTTGCTCTGGTAGTTTATGGGGAAGGACTCGTCATACGACGTGTAATACAGTTCCCCGTCGCGGTAGAAGTCGACATAACTGATCGTCTCGGGATACAGGCTAGCCAGGCGGATCCAGCGCTGCCCTTGATAGGCCCAGTTCGGCTCCAACCCCTGCAGATAGTACTGATCTTGCTGCGCGAGCGCGGGCACTTCGATGCCGATCCCCTGCGCCATCCGGTGCGCGAAGAACGTATCCTCACCCTGCAGGACACCCCAGTCGGCCGGCGGCTCCTGCTTCGTCATGTTGTTGTAATAGCCCCACGACGTCCCGGTTTTGTAGGCGACACCCAGATTGCCCAGCGCCGGCGAGTCCTCGTTGCAGACGATCGGTTTGTTCTGGTCCCAACTCTTAACCTCCTGGACCATGGTATAGTATTTCTGCCGCGTCTGACCATTGCCGTGGATCAGTATATAATCGCTGGCCTCGGCGACTTCCCGGTTGCGATAGCCGCCGCCGCCGCTGCAGCCAACCGCCATGCCGCCAGAGCCCTCTCGCGCGAGGTCAATAAGAGCGGCCATGCCTTCCGGCTGCTGAATGATCGGATGGTGCGAGAAATCACCGATGTTCATTTCATTGGCGATTTCTATCAGCACATTCGTATAGCCGCCTTGTTGCAAAAAGTTGGAGGCCCCAAGCACGGCGTTGCGCACCGCGCGCCCGTCCTTGAGCCGCCTGGCTTGGGCGCCATAGAAGTAGCTGACGATAACGGCCATGCCCAGTTCGTCGGCGCCTCTAATAAGCGTGTCCATACGTTCGGCGTAGGCGGGCTCAAGCTGGGTCCCGTCCTCGCCAAAGGGGTTGTTGTCGATGCTGTGATTCGCAACCGTGAAGCAAGGGCCGCCACCCTGGAATCCGGTGGTAAAGGCGCGCAGCCCGTAACCATACCATTCGGGCAGCGCGTCAACCAGAGCCTGGGTATGCGCACTCGGGTTCCAGTCGGTGCTTCCCCACCGGGCAAAACAGTCGGGATCGGCCTTGTCATCGAAGATGCCCTGGATGAAACGCGCGTTCATCAACAGGCCATGTGCTTCTGGTTTGCTCGAACTGATCTCCGAATAGGTCAGCGCGCCGTTGATCAGGAAGGATTCGTTTTCGATTGAGATGCTCACCTTGCCCATGGGGTCCTCTCAAATAAGTGAGTGTCAGGTTCTTTTTCGCTCAGGACACCTACGGGATCAGACCCGTGATATAGGCGTGTGTGCGTTTGAGATCCGCGCCGACATCGTCCGGCTCGGTCGAACCGACGCATTCCACATACATCGGTCCCCTAAACCCACCCTCGCGCATCTTGTCGATCACAAAGGGGAAATCGACCAGCCCGTCGCCCGCCGTCACCATCACGTCCGGCTGGTCCCCGTCAAGCGAGCAATCCTTGATGATCAGCGTAGAGGTGCGCGACGCGATTTGCTCGACCTCCGCCTCGGGACGGACCTCACCCTTGGTGTAGTAGATGATATTACCCGGGTCATATGAGATGCGGAATGCGGGATGCTCGACGCGGTCGTGCAGGTCGATCAGCTCCTGTGCGGTCAGGCTGATCCCGCCGTGCGGCTTGAGCGAGATTCCAATCCCCGCGGATTGCGCGTGATCGGCGACGGCGCGCATCAACTTCGGATAATCTTCGTATTGCTCTTGCTTGCCCGTGCCCAGCTCGAGAATCCACTGGCACCCGAGCGCCGCCGCGTTGTCGATCAACTGCTTGTAGTCGTCCGTCGCGGCATCGAGGCCCAGTTCGAGATGCGTCCGCCCCAGGAGCATCGAGGGCGTTAGGCCGGCATCCGCAGCCGCCTTGCGGGCCGCAACAATCTGGTCGGCCGAACTGCTTGAATCGACGGGCATCTCTCTGTGGTGCGCGAAGACGGCGACATCCGAATAGCCAGCTTCGGCGATGCGCTCACAGGCCTCGGCGAAGGCCAGTTGGTTATAGGGTCGTGTGGTACTGCCCATGGCATGCTCAGACAAATCGTCCTCCTTTATTTGATCGTGCTACCAGATAGACCGGCTATCAATCTCGTATTAGCTCGCGCTACAACCAGCGGAGTGTTTTTCTCGGCGGCCCACGCGCGATCAGACGTGGAACCTAACCCCCCCAGTCTCCCTTGGCCACTTGTCTGTCTTGGGGATGGCCGTAATATCCGGCCATGGTCCGGTTGTGCTGATCAGAGCAGAGAGGTAGAGCAGATTACTCGGCATTCAGCCCCTCGTCGTAAAGAGTTGCTGGTTGTCCTTGCCCGGATTTTTCAATCTTTGCTCAAGGCGTACGCCTTGAGCAAAGACGGTCCTCCAGGTTCCTGCGGCGCAAGCGCTCGGCGTATATACGAATGAGCGGGGTCCTCTCCTCACTTATATCTCGAACGCAAGTGCCGCTGAGATCAATACGCTTCATGTGCATTCCGCACCTTGTTTAGCCGATTAACGATCGAGTGATAATCAGGTCTTGGCCGGTTCCAGCACGATGGGATTTTCTTGGTCGCCCATGCGCTTTCGCTCGCTGCCCCTGTTGCCCGCGTCACCGTTCCAATAACGTGTATCGGCGGGACAGTAGGAGAAGAGATAAGACCAGCGCGACTTGTCGGTGCTATTCGGTGGACCACCATGGACCATGTAGCCGTGATGCACGGTGCAGTCGCCCGGCTGGTAGTGGAAAGGCGGCGAGAGTTCCAACAAAGACGTCAGATTGGGGAATTGCTCGAGTAAGTCGCCCCGGTCATCGTTGAATACCGCGCCAAGTGGCCCTTCGCGATGTGAGCGGCTGACGAACCGCATGCCCCCCATCTGTGCGGTCACTTCCGCGAGCGCCAGCCAAAACTGGAGCTCGCCGACTCGGTCGGAGCCATGCTCTGACGAATCCTGGTGATAGGTGGACCCGGCTGCTCCGGGACTCTTCAGCAGCAGCAGGTCATTGCGGTAGCGCAGTGGCACGTCGACGCCCTTGAGCCGCTTCCTGTCTACCATGCGCATCGCATTCTGTGCCATGCGCTGACTGAACATAAACGACCGGTATGGCTCGGCGTCCTCTTCCCGAGCTAGGCAGGCCGGGCCCTCGTCGCCATGGCGTTCGCGCCACGCCTGACCGACGCGCAAGAGCTCCTCCGCAAACTCCGGGGCCACGAGCTGCTTCATCATGACCCACCCATATTCCTGGTAGAAGGCCACTTCCTCGTCTGTGACCTCCCGGAGCACGGCTTCAATTTCACGCTCCGTCATTGCTTGTCCCACAACCAGTAATCCTCCAGCGTGATAGCCCACATGTTCGCATACGGGCGCAGGTTTTTTTCCGCAACAATTTCGCTGTGTATATAGGAATTATAAAGGGCTTTTTAGAAAGTTCAGTCAAGCGGTTTACGCGTGCTTGAACCCTCTTGCCGAGATCGACCTAGTCTGCATTAAAATAACGAGCCATCACCTCTTGCGGCGGCCACATCTCTACCAGTGCCAAGGCCTCTTGCAAATTCGTCCCCACAAAAGACCGTTCCAACTCTTGCTGTGTGCGTCGCCGCGCCGGCCTTTCGTCGGCGTTGGCCACGGCCAATAATACCTGCGCGTTGACCGCGGCCGCTTCGCTCAAGCCGCGGGGATATACCTTGTCGGCGGTGTCGGCGCGCGTGTGGCCGTAGAGGCGAGCGTCCGGGTTGACGGCCTCTCCGCCGACGCCGAGTGTCGGCACGCCTTCGGCATAAAAGGGGAAATGGTCGGAGCCCCAACTCGGCACGCCACAGTCGACAGCAAAGGGCTGCTGCAGGTCTTTAATCTGCACTCGCCGGGCGATCTCTTCCATGCTCGGCACGAGATCTTCCGCGCCGGCGATGGCCAGGCGCGAGGGGCGACCGCCGACATCGTTGTTGATCATGAGGATCGTATCGTCGAGCTCGTCTTGGTGCTGGTGCACATAGGCCCAAGAACCGACGAGACCGGATTCTTCAACGCCAAACGCCACAAAACGCACGCTTCGCTTCAGGTGCTGGCGCACGCCGGCCAGCGCCCTAGCCGCTTCAACTACGGCAACCACACCCGAGGCATTGTCCGTCGCGCCGGGACCGACATGCCAGCTATCGTAGTGGCCGCCGGTGACGAGTATTTCGTGCGGTCTTTCTGTGCCGGTGAGCTGGCCGACGACATTCCAAGACTCTTTGCTTTCGATATGACTCTCAAGCCTCAGACGCAGACGCACCGGGCCACGGCGCTGCTGCAAACGCTTGAGGTATTCGGCGTCTTCAAGACTGATCGAAGCGACCGGCAACCCGCCCAACTGCTGAAAAGCACAAGTGCGCGCCGGCTGTAGCTGACCGGAAAAACTGCGATATTCCAATAGCGCACTTGCGCCATAACGAGCGGCTAGCGGCGTTTTGAGTTGGCGCGCGACGGGGTAATAGGGAGCGGCGACGATGCGGCCCCGCACTTCGTCGGCGCGGGCGGCTAATTCTTCTTCGTCGCAGCGTTCGAGAAATACCACTTCGCCTTCTAAACCCTCTTGCGGCGTAGAGGGCGAGAGCGCACTACTGCGACAGGCCAGTGGTCTGTCGTCTTCGCTGGTAACAAGCAGCTCTTCGCGTTTGGGCTGCCAGGCGCGGTGCCGGAACGATTCTAAGTGAACGTCGTCTAGCCCGTAGCGCGCAAATGTTTTCAGGAGAAAATCGCGGGCGCGTATCTCGCCTTCGCCGCCGGCAACACGCACGCCAATATCATCGGCGAGCACCAGCAGGTTTTCCCAAGCTTCTGAGTTTTGTTCGATGTCGGCGAGCATTTTTTTTTCGGGCATTTCAGATCCTTCGTATTGGAATATTATAGGAAATTCATATATACTGTCTACTTAAGTTATATAGGCCTTCTCTATGCCGAAACCGCACTGAAGTTTTTCAAGAGCAGCCCATTGACGCATGAGTTCCCCTATCTCATTTCTTAAAAGAGCCTCTGTTTTGACGACAAACGTACAGCCCTTAACAGCCACCCCAGCCGACGCACCCACCGAGTATATTCGCCGCCAATACGCAACCGACGGCTTCCTATTGCTTTCTGGTTTGATCAATGACGAGACGAGCCAGAACGCCCGCCAGTTCTTGTTGCAGCAACCGGGCATGGATGGAGACAGCGCCGCCCTCCACCCCTTAGATCACTATTTGGCCGAGCGGGAACTGGTCGAACATTACGCCCGCCAGGACGAAGTGCTATTGTCCTGTTTCAGCGATGCCTTTATCGATATGACCGCGGTCCTAGTGGAGCAGCCCGACCTACATCGCCCCGATGGCGTGCAGACGCAGAGTCTATTGACCGCGTCGCGCGACTGGACCCTGCCATCACCCCATATAGACGGTATCCCGAAAGAGAACAGGCACCGCACCTTTCCCGGCCCCTACCAGATTGCTTTTATCCTCTATTTGAGCGATGTAGAAAACCGCGGTGGCGGCACGATTGGCTGGCCCGGCTCGCAGCATGCCGTGCGGGAAAAAGCGCAGTCCGACCCCGTGCAGTACGAGTATTTATATGACCTAAACAAAGAAGTACCGGGTTTGGATCTCGGCGAACCGGTCGAATTGCTGCCCAAGCGGGGGGACATACTCTTTTTCCAAAACCTGTGGGTACACGGCGCGACGTTTAATATACGGCCCGAACCACGGCTGGCGATTCGGCCGCTTTGTTCCTGCGATGCGTGCAATACGCGCTGGTACAAACGAGACGGCTGGAGTTTCTGGCAACCCTAATAGCAGCGAGTTGTGATCGCCGGCAGCGACTTCCAACGCTTATTGAGCTTGATCCTGCCAATCCACCTCGCCCCCTTTAAACTGAGCCATATCGCCGGCTCAAAGGGCGATCTGCGAATGGAAGCCTTCTGCGTCCACAGACCATCTCAGATATCGTCTTCGATATATCCGCTCAACAATGCAGCATGCTCGGCAGATGGTGGTTGCGGAGTATCACCACTTCGCATTGATTCTCAAATACATTAGCCAGAAAAAAGTAGCAGGAGACGGGAATGAATTTTACTGCACTCAACATGCGCAAAGCCATCATCGGCATCGCCGCGGCAACCATGCTCGGCTGCTCGGGCGGATCGGATAGCGGCCCGAGATTTCTCAGCGTCGGCACCGCACCACCGGGCGGCGCGTTCTTCGTCGTCGGCGGCGCAATCGCCCAAGTGGTCGATGAAAACACCAAGACCGCAGGATGGCAGGTCTCCTCCGAAGCCACCAAGGGCACGCAGGAAAATATCCACCGGCTCGCCAAAGATGAGCTGGATTTCGCGCTCGCCAATGCGGCGATCTCCTACTTCGCGGTGCGCGGAGAAGGGAAATGGGAAGGGAAACAGGAGATCCGTGCCGTCATGACGCTCGCTCCCAATGTCGCACTCTTTATCACCCCCCGAAACTCGGGTGTGAATACGCTGGCCGACCTCAAGGGCAAACGCGTCATCGTCGGCCCGGCGGGCGCCGGTTTCGACTACTTCCTGCGGCCGATCCTCCAGGCGCACGGCGTCACCTACGATGACTTCACGCCGCTGCACAACACCCAGGCGGGTTCGGTCGACATGCTGTCCGACAGATCGGCCGCGGCCGCTTTCCTAGGTGGCGCGGTCCCGACCGCGTCGATCATGCAGGCGTCCGCGTCGCAGGACATCTATTTCGTCCCATTTGACGCGACGGCGAAAGCCAGCCTGTTCGAGCAATATCCATTCTTCTCCCCGGCAAAGATCCCCGCCGGCACCTATCGCGGACAGACGGAGGAATTTGCCGGCATGAACGTGGGCAACATGCACCTCATCACGCGGGCGAGCCTGGATGAGGAGACGGTATACGCGTTCACCAAAGCACTCTACGAGCATAGGGCAGAGGTCGTCAAGAAGCACCCAGCCGGACGTGCCATCAACCCGAAGAATATCGTCCGCGACACCGGCACGTCTTTCCATCCGGGCGCGATCCGCTATTACAAAGAGATCGGCATCTGGCCGGACGCGTAAACCTTGAAAGACCTGACATCATCTGACAGGCCGGATACGCCGATCACCATCGTGTCCGTTCTGCTTTCCATCTTCGTTCTATCCGAGGTCAATTACCCCTTTCTCACGCCGCACTCGCAGCTGGCGGTATTCGGGGGGCTTGGATTGATGCTCATCTTCCTCGGGTCAGATGCCGGGCCCCACATCCGCCGCACGACCGCGTTGCTCACCGGGTTGTGCTTCGGCTTTATCCTCATCCAGAACGAAGCGCTCTTCAGTCAACTGTGGATCGATCAGCGCTCGCTCGGTGAGCGCGCGGGCCAGGAAACGACGGCCGATTACCTGATCGGGCTCGTCATCCTGCTCCTGATACTGGAAGCGACTCGCCGGACGATCGGCAACACTCTACCGATTATAGCGCTCACCTTCATCGCCTACGCGGCATTCGGACCCTACGTACCCGATTGGCTTTTCCCGCATCGGGGCTACGGCTGGGACCGCATCGTCAGTCAGACGGTGCTGCATTCGCAGGGCGTCTTCGGCATTGCCCTGCGCGTGATGCTCACCTATGTGTTTCTGTTCGTGTTATTCGGAGCCGTGCTCGAAAAAACCGGGGCGACCGACTTCATCATCGCCTTTGCGATGCGGCTCTTCCGCTCGAAACGCGGGGCACCGGCCAAAGTCGCAGTTATCAGCAGCGGTCTCATGGGCTCCCTTTCGGGCAGTGCCGTCGCCAACACCGCCACCACCGGCACGTTCACCATCCCGCTGATGCGGGCAGCGGGGTTCAAACGCGAGCACGCGGCCGGCATCGAGGCCGCGGCCAGTTCCGGCGGCGCCCTCGTACCCCCGATCATGGGCGCGGGCGCCTATATGATGTTGGAGATCGTCGACCCGCCCGTGACCTATCTGCAGATCATCACGGCCGCCATCATCCCGGCGATCCTCTACTACGCCTCGCTGCTGCTGATCGTGCATCTACAGCACACGGAGGAGCCCGAAGCGACGGCGGCACAGTCGGACGTGCCGCTGTCAAAGCCCGCCGGATTCCTCTGCGCCACCGCGTTCGCCTCGCTGATTCTGTTTCTGGTCGTCGGCTTTACGCCCTTCCGCGCCGTCTCGCTGAGCCTGCTATTGGTGCTGCTACAGGCCGCGCTGCACCCGGACACGCGTATCGGCACACGCGACCTCCTCGCCATCTGCAAACGCACGGCATCCGCCGGCGTATCGCTCATCGCCGCCGCCGCCTGCGTCGGGATCATCATCGGCGTCGTCACCCTGACCGGCATCGGGTCCCGCATGCCGGGGGTCCTAGTCCCGCTCGCACAGAGCAACCTGCCCCTGGCGCTGATCCTGCTGATGGTGTCGACGATTATCTTAGGGATGGGACTGCCGTCGGCGGTCTGCTACCTGCTCATGGCGACACTTGTCGGTCCGATCCTCGACGACCTCGGGCTCGTCCCTCTGGCAGCGCATATGTTCATTTTTTATTTCGGCATGATGTCGATGGTCACGCCACCGGTCGCGCTCGCGGCCTATACCGCCAGCGCCATCGCCGGAGCGGGTGTCATGCAGTCCGGGTTGGCGGCGTTTCGCTTCGCGTTGATCGGCTTCGCCCTTCCATACTGCTTCGTCCTGAACCCAGAGCTTTTACTGCTCTCTCCGGACGGCGGCGAATTAGCCCCGTCTGCCGTATTCGCCGCCGTCGCGTGCACGCTCTTAGGGATTGTCCCGCTTGCGGGCGGAGTGACGGGGCAACTGCGGGGAAACCTGCACCTACTGCTGCGTCTGCTCTTGCTCTTGGCCAGCGGGCTGCTACTGTTTGCAAGAAACACGCCGAACGCGTGGGTGGCCTTGATCATCGGAATCGCTTTGACTGCTGCCATCGCCCTCATACCCTCGCGATGGAGAAAGAACGTTTGAGCGGGGAAATCACCGGCTTAAAGTGAGCGGATTGGATTTGCTACAGAGCCCCTTGTGCACTGGCGTTTTGCAGTCGTCGACAGTCTTGAAATACCCGCTGTATTGGGCCGTTCTACCCCGCCGGCCAAATCCGCAACAAGCGCTTCACAGATTCTTCTTTTTCTTTTGGGGAGCCATCCTGACGGCCACTTCTTCTTCGACTTGCTTGTGATCGATCTTGCCGGTCCATTGGGCAACGATTTGGCCGCTTGGGTCAATAAGAAATGCGGCTGGCAATACCTTGACGTTGAACATATGCCATGCGGGCTCTTGTTTCGCGTCGGAGAAAATCGGATAGGAAACATCGACCTTTTTGACAAAGCGCTCGATCTTCTTGATCCTGGCCTTGTCATCGTCGATGGAAACACCCAGTACTACTAAACCTGTATCGGCATAGGCTTCATAGAGTTTTTGCAACTTGGGCATCATCTTGATACAGGGCTTGCACCAAGTCGCCCAAAAATCCAATAACACCCATTGGCCCTTATAATCCTGCAACGCCACGCTCTCCCCCGCCAAGGTCTCAACGACCATCGCCGGCGCCGGCCGCGGCAATTGCGGCGGCAGATAGCCCGCCGGATCTGCATCAAATTCTTCCTTGCAGTCTGCCGAACAAAAATAATAGGCCTTGCCCTCGTGGTCACTGTGAGCTTTTACCTTTTCAAACTCGCTTTCTCCGCTTTTTAACGCGCAGACGACACACAGCGCTTTTTCGGGCAAGGGCGCTTCATCTGCTGGAAGCAGCGAGGGATCCAGCAAAAACGCGGCAAGTATCAAGCGAAAATAAAACAAGATTCCTCCTGGTTAGAATCCGACAAAAAAAGCTACGCCCGGCTTTTCGAACCATACATACATAAGGCTGACGCCGTATTGGGCGGCAAAATAATTGAGCAGTAGATGGCTGCGATCTCCATCGTACATGGGCCGAACAGAAAAGCCTTTGCCCAGCTCAACGCCAAAACCTACCGGCAGGTTAAAACCGTCGTCCCATTCGGTAAAGTTCAAGCTTCCGTAAAGAGATGTGCGCAAGATCGGTATGTATTTGCTCACCGTAGCATAGTACGCCTGCTGGCCCGCCGGCGAACCAATACGATCCGAGCTGGTGCCGATAAATAGCGCGGGCGCCGTTTCGGTCTCCGTGAGTATGAAGAAGGTAAACAGCGGGCCTAGCTCTTCGGCTTTGGGATTAAATTCCAGCCCCACTTGCAATCTGCGGTGAATGCGGTAATTAGCCGTAAGGCGCCATCGAGGCCGCTCTAACTGCGTATCGACAAACCGTCCTGAAATCGTCCACTTCGTATCAATGCCGCTCCCCCGGAGCGGTGCGCCTTCACCCGGTCAGCCCACTCAGGTAGGCGCCTGCGAAAACTTGGGCCGCTTGCTTTGGGTGGAGTCGGTCTGCGCCTGCTCAGAAAAACCCGACGCGACATCACCGAATAAAACCGCGAATAAAGAAAATAGTATGGTGTTGATCTTCATTGCCCTCTACTTCGAATGGGTTTGCTAACTACAACTTCACCACGCCCTTGATATACCCGTCTACCTGCCCGGCGACCACCTCCTGCATAAACTGAGGGTATTCACTCAAAGAGACTACGTGCGTCACCAACCGCCTGAGATCTATGGTACCTTTCTCAAGCAGGCGACCCGCTGCCCTACTGCAAAACCCTCGACACCCGGCCCCAACTTGGCGACATAACCCACGCCCTCGTGCCCGGGCGGAGCGGCAAAGGGCGCATCTGATCCCGTCTTAAAGGCCTGTATATCCCAGGCGCAAATACCGCAAGCCGCGACCTCTACCTGCACCTGACTGGG
>DQLG01000410.1 GCA_015660315.1 Candidatus Latescibacterota bacterium | reverse complement strand
CGAGCACATCGCCGATTTCGAGCGCGTCGTCGGGGCACACCCCGACGCAACCGCCGCAGCGGCTACACAAACCCGTATCGATAATCTCTGCTTTTAACGTCGCGAAATTTTTCTTCTTGCCGACCTCAGCCGGGTCTACACTTTCCATAGGCCCTTCAACTCGTTTCCTCTTCGGTTTCCACCGCACCCGTCGTCCAATCCACTCGTCGGCGCACCACTACTTTTTTTATACCGCTCCACCCCTCACCTGCGATTTCTGCCAATTCGTCGGCCTGGTAATATTTGGCGGAAGCCACGTGGCGCAGCGAAAATTTGCAGGCGGGATATACGCGCTCTGCCGCAGAGTTGACCTCGATCAGGTCTTCTATCTCTAGTGCGTCGGGGCCGGTCAGAACCTTGCGTGTAAAGCGGGCCTGACTCCTGCGATCGACAAAAATCAACCGCTTTTTTAGACTCGGAATCAACCGACGGCCCAACACCCTCGCCGCCAGCCGCAGGGCCATATGGCGCCAGGGCGTTATCGCCTGTTGCGGCACCTCAGTCATTGGGCCATGTACCAAGTAGGAGTCGCCATCGCATTGCACCTCTAAATCGTGGTTCAGCCAATTGCTGGCGGCGGTGGTAGCGGGCTGATGTTTCAGACGATAGCCAAAATCGCGAAAGATCTCGCGCCCATCATTAAACAGGCGCATAACACCGCCTTTTTTTAGGGCGCAAATCAAGTGTTTGCCCTGCCGGTTAAAACTCAATATACCGGCCTCGGGAAAATAACAGCTGTGTTCGGTCTGACAGGGCAAGGGCACCGGCGTTGCCTGTGTTTCAGGCAGGTTTCGCATCGCCCGCAATAGCGAATGCAGCATATTATGACACAGATAGCGGTCGTCGAAGGACGCATAGGCTGATTCGGGCGCCGTTATCTGCTCGCGCAACTTGGCGAGCATCGACACCGCCAATGAAGATTTACCCGCCATTGTAGCGAGTCCGCTGGGCAGGAAATATTCTGTATTGCGCGACCCGTACTGACCGCCGGCGCTGCCGTCCTGATGAATGAAATAACGGGAGAATTCGAGGATCTTCGCACAGGCGTCCCAGGCGCGGTCATCGTCGCTCATCCGCCAATACTCGGCGAGAAAATCGAGTGTAGTGCTCAAATAGCCGATATCGGCCCCGCCGTATTCGGCAAACCAGCCCTCACTGTTCTGCAGTGCGCAAAAATTTGCAACCTTGTGCTCGGCAGCTTCTTTGACCTTTGTGTCGCCCGTCAACAAATAGGTCGCATAAAGTCCTGGTATCGCCGCCGACTCCTGGTTGAGCGCCTGTTGCTCCTGAGTGCGGGAAAGATAGGTAGCCGCCCGCAAACAGGCCGCGGTCACTTCCCCGTCCTGTAAATCCAGTACCCGGCAGGCTTCGGCGACCGCATAGAGTGAAAAAGACGTCGGGATATAACCGTGTTCGAAGGGATAATATTCGTCGAAAGAACCGTCGGCGTGTTGCCGCCGGGCCCAAAATCGCAAACCGGCCACTGCCCAGGCGCGGATATTCGCATTGCCGTGATAGGGGCTACCCCCAATCGGCAGCGCATAGAGCAAGGCCAAAGTCAGTGAACTCTGCTGCAGGACGATCGAGGCGAAATCGCGGATTTTAAAATGCCAATGGCTGCGGTCGAAGCAGCCGTAGGTCAGCGAGTCGGGGTCGCGATCCTGCTGACTCAGAATTCGCGGTGCTTGCCCGAGGACGAATCCTGCTTCTGACGACCAGGTGTCGATAGCGATGAGATCATTCTCTCCAGTTTGCGCTGGTATTGCACGAAAAGATCGGCGATCATGCCCATCGACCCCACCAGAAAACCTACCAGCATGATTATAATGTCCATCTCCTGCAGCGATCCCGTGCGCAGTAGGTTGATCGCGCTCGAAACCGCACCCAATCCCAACATCAGCAAGCTGACCGGCAGAAAGATCTTGAGCGGCTCGAAATAGGTGATCATCCGCGCCAATTGCGTTATATAGCGATAGGTGTCTTTGATCGGATGGAATTTTGATTTGCCCGCCCGCTTGGCATAGCGGATCGGCAAATACTCGATCCGCAGGCCATTGCAGAGAAAGGCCAAGGTAATGGTCGTGACGCAGGAAAAACCCTTCGGCAGCAGGTCGATATAGCGCAGAGCCAATTCGCGGCGAAAGACGCGCAGCCCCGAATTGAGATCTGGAATGGCGGTGCCGGTCAGGAAACAGGCCAATTTGCGGATAAAATACTTGGCCGGCACCCGCAGTATTTTCATCGTGCCACGCTCGCTGTCACGCGCCCCGACCACTTGGTCGGCTTCGGTGTGCAGCAAGTGGTTGACCAGGTCCGGAATGCGTTGGTTGGGATAGGTCAGATCGACATCGGACCAAACCACGAATTCGCCGGCGGCAGCCAGCGTGCCGGTCTTGCGCGCTGCGCCGGACCCCTGGTTGACCCGGTGGCGAATTAATTCGATATCTTCATTCCCTTGCACGATTCTAGCCGTCGCATCCGTAGAGCCATCGTCGATAACGAGGATCTCGTAACTAAAAGACGAAGCCTCCATCGCAGTGCGAATCTTATCCAACTCTTCCTGGATACAAGATTCCTCGTTATAGGCCGCCAGAACGATCGAGACATCGCAGCGCGGTCGACCAGTCTCTTCATGCAAGTTTAAATCTGCTAATAATTTGTCCATATTTCACATTCCGCGTTATTCCAAGCTTGAGCAATCACAATATAGACCGACCATCGGCCCGTTGACCTAGCTAGAGAATCAGCAAAACCCAGGCCACTTCCCCCCTGCTGCCGGCAAATATCCCGGACGCCCGTATATGATCTATGCCATCAGCTAAAATTATTGCTGCCCGAACTCTTTCTCGAACCAGGACTCCAACATCAGCAGAGCCCACAACTGCTGGCTATAATCGCGCTTGCCCACGCTGTGCTCGGCGATCATCTGCGTTATGCGATCGCTATTAAATAAACCTCTACGCTGCACTCTGGCAGGCTCTAAGACATCGTGCAACATGGGTTTGAGCTCTTTTTGCAGCCACCCCGCCAGCGGAATCGCAAAACCCTGTTTCGGTCGATCGAGAATCTCCCGCGGCAAATAACGACGCGCTACATCACGCAATAAGATCTTGCTATTAAATTGCGTATATTTTTGTTCTTTATTGACTTGTGCCATAAATTCAACCACTCGATGATCCAATAATGGCACCCTGACCTCCAACGAGTTTGCCATGCTCATACGATCGACCTTGACGAGTATATCGTCGGGCAGATAACTCATTAAATCGACCCATAACATCTGTTGGGCCCCGGCGTGCGCTGCCCCGGCAAAATAAGACTGCAAGCTCGGCTCAGCACTACTAATAGTATCGGCAAATTTTTCCGTATACAGCGAATTTTTTTCCGCTTGGGTAAAAAAAAACCCCAACTCGTTTCCGGCGCTTCGCGCACCGCGCGGGCAAATTCGACAAAGCGCCGCATCTTCTTGCGCCAACTCTTGCCATAATAACCCGCCGGTTCCGCAATCCTTTCGGCCCCCCATTCACAAAGACGGCGACCGGGCATGCCATTGAAGGCTTCTGCCCACCGCCGGGCCTGGTAACGGCGATAGCCGCCAAAGACCTCATCGCCGCCATCGCCACTAAGCGCGACGGTTACATCCTCGCGGGTTACGCGCGACAAATGATAGGTGGGTATCGCCGAAGAATCGGCAAAGGGCTCGCCAAAATGGTCCAGCATATGCGGGATCAACGCTTCGACATCATAGCTGACCGTGTATTCCCGGTGTTCGGTGCCAAGCGCCTCTGCGACTTGGCGGGCATAGGCCAATTCATTGAAAGAAGATTCTTCAAAGCCGATGGCAAAGGTGCGCACCGGTTGCTCGGAGACCTCGCGCATCAGGGCGACAACAAGACTGGAATCAAGCCCGCCGCTGAGAAAAGCCCCCACCGGCACATCGGCCAATAATCGCAATTTCACCGACTCGCGCAGCAACTCGTCCAACTCACCTACCGCTTGAGCTTGTGGCCTTGCCGCAATAGTATCGTAACGCACATCCCAGTAGCGTTCGATATGCAATCTACCGTCGCGAAAAATGGCTCGCGACCCCGGCGGCAACTTGCGCGCTTGTTGAAAAATCGTGCGTGGATGCGGCACAAAGAGATAGCTGAGGTATTCGTCGATGGCCCGATAGTCCAATTCGCGCGAGATGCGGTCGTCGCAAAGTAAACTGCGCAATTCGGAGGAAAAGCTCAGCCCCTGATCCGTCTCGGCATAATAAAGCGGTTTCAGCCCCAGGCGGTCCCTGGCCAGCATCAGGCTCTGCTCGCGCGTATCCCAAAGCGCGAAGGCGAACATCCCCCGTAAATCGTCGACGCAATCGACACCTTTTTCTTCGTAGAGATGCAGAATCGTCTCGGTATCGGAGTTTGTTTTGAAAATATGGCCGCGCCCCGTTAGCTCCTGGCGCAATTGGCGAT
>DQLG01000116.1 GCA_015660315.1 Candidatus Latescibacterota bacterium | reverse complement strand
GGTGTGGCAGTTGCGGGGCGTCGATTCTATTTGCTCCGGTTGCAGTGCCGGATGCAATGTGCGAGTCGATGTGCACCGCGAAAAAGTCATCAGAGTCAAACCGCGTTTTAACCCAGAGGTCAACGATTACTGGCTTTGCGACGGGGGGCGCTATGGTTGGCAGAATGCCGACGAGGCACAGCGTGTGCACCATCCGCTGATTCGTCGCGGGCAGGAATTTGCCCAGGTGGAATGGGACGAAGCCCTGGCGCAGGTGGACAAGCGCATGGCTTTATGTGAGGGCGAGGCGATCGCGGCTTCTTTCAGTGCGAACTCCACTAATGAGGAAGCGTATCTATTCGCACACTTGGTACGCGATATATGGCGGGCTCGCTGGGTCATGTTGCGTGGATGTCAGGACTCGGAAGGCGACCAGCATTTTGGTGGTGGTTTCACGATAAGGGCGGACAAAACACCCAATGCTCGCGGGGTCGCCGATGTCGCCGCGCAATTGGCCGTCGAGTTTTTGTCGCCGGACAGGATATGGCCGGAGATGGCCGAGGGGCGAGTTCGTGCGGCCTTTTTCTTGGCTGGCCATCCGCGCGAGAGGCTTACCGAAGCGGAACGCGAAGCTCTTGCCGGTGTCGAGTTTCTGGTCGTGCAGACAGCATTTGAATCGGAATTGAGCCAAATGGCGTCGGTGGTCCTGCCCGGGGCGACGGCTTTTGAGAAGACCGGCACGTTCACCAATGTTGATGGGCGGGTCCAGTGTAATCGTCGAATTGTTCTCCCGCCCGGCTTGGCTTGGCCCGATTGGCGTATTTTATCACGCTTGGGCCAGGCGGCCGGTTTGCATTGGACCTATGACGACCCAACTGAGATCGCCGTGGCGCTCGGCGAACAGCAGGTCGCGGCTTGGACGGAAGTGCCAGAGGGGCGCAGTGGGCAGGTGTATGGCGGCGGTTGGGCGACCCGACTGCAACGTCTGGGGTTTATCCATGTCGAAGACCATAGCAAGCGAGTGTAAACGCGGTGCAAGAAGAAATGTTGCTCATAGCGAAAGCGGCGTTGGTCCTGCTGCTGAGCCTCGGGGTCGGGGTTCCGGTGACAATGCTTTGCGAACGCCGCTTAGGAGCGCGATTGCAGCGGCGTTTCGGGCCGCGTGATGCGGGGCCAAGGGGCGTGTTGCAGCCGTTCGCAGACCTCATCAAGCTGATGGGGCGCCAGCAGGTGCGGTCGGGGCGGCGGGCAGAAGCGCTGTGGGCGCCGATCGGCGCCTTGTTGACATCGCTTTTACTCTTTGCCACGATTCCGTTCGGCGAAGGTTTCTCGCTGGCCGGTCAGGTCTACGCGGGGCATGTGGCCGATATCGGCCTTATTGGTGTACTGGGCGTATTGGCGGCGTTTTTATTTTGGCCGCTTTGCGGAGCTTATAGCACTGGAGACCATCGGGCGCTATTGAGTGGTGTCGGGTATGTTTCTCGGCAACTGGCCTATCTGTTGTGCATCGGCCTGAGTGTGGCAGGTGTTCTGCTCTCAAGCGCTTCTGTGTCGTTGGCGGAGATCACCTTGGCGCAGACGCGCGCTTGGGGGGGCTGGCCCCTGTGGAATATCGGCTTACAGCCCTTAGGTTGCGCGGTGTTCATGGTGGCTGGTTTGACCTGGGCTGGTCGGCCGCCGATCGAGGCAGATGCGGGTTTGGCTGGGATCGAGGGCGCTTATTACAGCGGCTATGGAGGCGGATCGCTGGCGCTTTGGCAAATTGCAGACCATGCGCGACTGTTGGCCATCGCCTGTTTGACGGTTGCACTTTATGGCGGGGGTTGGCACTGGCCCGGCCTCGCCGAACCAGGCAGCGGTCCTCTGGCGAACGACCTAGTCAAAGCAGGTATTTTTGCCGCCAAGACCTTGCTGGCCTTATGGATACTATTGTGGATGCGGTGGTCCCTGCCCGAGGTGGGGTTGCGCCGTCGACAACGCTTGGCTTGGAAGGTGCTGTTGCCTATGAGCCTGGTCAACCTGGGGGTGACTGTCTGCGTCATCGCCTTGCTCTGAGGAAAAAGTGCAAGACATCCTATTTTTCTTTTTTGCCACTTGGACCCTGGTCGCCGCCGGGATGGTCGTTTTTTGTCGACGCCCGCTATATGCTGCGTTCGGATTCGGCTTTTCCGCTTTGGGCACGGCGTCTTTATGCGCGCTGGCCGCGGCACCTTTTCTCGCGGCATCCCTGGCTTTGCTCTACGGCGGGACGACCGGTTTGGTCGCGGCAACGCTCTTTGCCGCCTTGGCCATCAAAGGCGAACCGGGCCGGAAGGGCATTTATGGGGCGGTAGCTTTGGGGCTATCGCTGCTATTGTTGATGGGACATTATATTATAGGCTATCGGCCACCGACCGAAGCTGAGGCATTGCCAGTGACGCCGGGCGACTTGCTCTTCGGCGAATACGCATTGGCCTTGTATATGGTGTTGGCCTTGTTATTGGCGGCTGTCCTTGCGATTTCCGCCTTAAACCGCGGCGCGATTTCCACGGAGGGCGAGTGAGATGGTTACAACGACTTCCTATTTGTTGTTGGCCGCGGCCCTTTTTATTATCGGCGTCGTCGGGGTGCTGGTGCGGCGGAATATACTCGTATCGCTTATGGCTTTGGGCCTGATGGCCAATGCGACCGCGCTTGTTTTTGCCGCGTTCAGCCGCTGGTATCCCGACGGTGAAGTGCTCGCGCTCCTGGTGCTGGCGGCATCAACGGCGGGGTTAGGTCTCGGGGTGGCTATGGGCGTTTATCTCTTTCGTCACCGGCGCACCCTCGATATGGATGAATTGGGCCAGTTGCGATGGTAGGTGAAGCGCAAGCCGGCCTATTGTTGCTGGTCGTCCTCTGTGCGCCGGTACTCGGTGGGCTCGCGGCTTTCTGGGTTTCTTGGTTGGCGATAGCGGGAACTATTGTCGCTTGGATTGGGAGCGGGTTGCTCTTCCTGCAAGCCCTTATGGGCAACGAGACAGCGTTGTCTTTGGGCGATTGGTTGCATGTTAACCCGTTAGTTGTTGGTCTGGATTTTCGCCTCGACCTGCTGGCGGCGACCTTGCTCTTGGCTATGCATTCGTTGGTCTTGGCCGCACAATTGTTAGCGGTAGACTATATGCGTGAGGGCGTTGATCGGTCGCTGCGTCTGTCGAGTTTGCTGCTGTTGGGCTGCAGTCTGTTTTGCTGTGCGGACAATTATATCCTGCTCTTTGCCGGCTGGGCTTTGCTGGGTCTCGGGGTTCATTTTGTCGCCGGCGCGGATTATGCCGAAAGCGGTGGAGTCGCTCGCATCTGGATTGTACTGCGTAGCGGAGACCTGGTGTTATTCGCCGGTCTTGTTGCGCTGTGCGCGACAGGGCAGGTGGGCTGGGGCGAAAATGAGCGTGCCGCACAGTGGATTGGCCTTTGTCTCTTATTGGCTGCCGTAGTGCGCAGTGCACAATTACCCTTTCAATATTGGTTGGTGAGGATACTGGATCCCTGGGCTTTGTTACAGGGTTATTGCACGGCGATTGCCGGACTTTATCTATTGCTGAGGACCAGGGAAATCTGGGGAACTGATCCGATATTGGTTTATGTCGCCGCGGTGTGCGGTTTGATAACGGCTTTGGCCGGCGCGGTTGCATCGATTGTTGCTCGAGACGTGCGGTCGGTCTTAGCCTATGCGATTTCTAGTCAACTGGGGACGGTACTGGTGATCATAGTTTGCACAGACGGTCGCGGTGCGGCGTTGCATCTGGCGGTTTTCGGGGTGGGCATGGGCTTGTGTCTTATCGGGGTCGCCTATTTGGCGCAAGCAGAGGGCGAGGTTTGGGATGTGCGGACCTTGGGCCGTTGGCGCAGGATTTTGCCTGTGCCTTTTTGGGCGGTGGTATTAGGGGCGTTGACGATCTCGGGCGTGCCGCCCCTGGCCGGCGCCTGGAGTTATGCGGTGCTGCTCAAGGGACTTTTTAAACTGGGGTTGGTGGCCTGGATAGGCGGTTGTCTGTTGGTCTTTATTTCGGCATTGTGCGTGCTGCGTTTGCTCTTTTTGCTGGTCGCAGTCGAAGAGGGGGAGAAACCACAAGCCTTTCGCGTGCCGGGTGGCGCGACGCGGGTCGCGTTGTTTGGACTGGGGGGGATGGCGTTGGCATTTTGCGCGTTAGGGTATCCGCCGGGGACGGGATGGTTCGCCAGCGTCGAAGGGACATTGCGTTGGGAATTATTGGCCGGACCGGGCATAGCCGGTTTGACAGGGGTGTTGGTGGCGTGGTTGGCCTATGGCGACCCGTCCGTCGGCGTGGAGCCTAAAAAGAGTTCGTTGCGCATCTTGTGCGACGAGGGGTTTTATATGGAGTCCCTCGCTCGGATTGTGGTGGGGCGCCCTTTCTTGCGATTTACCGGGTGGCTAAGGGATGCGGATATCATTCTCTTCGACTTGCTATTTATCGAGTTCAGCGCTTTGGGGCTGCGGGGAGCCGGTTGGGTGCTCGGCAGGCTGCAAAGCGGTCAGGTGCGTTTCTATGCCGCGGCAGTACTGTTCAGTGTGTTGGTGGCCCTTTGTTATTTAACCGTTAACTGATCCAGCTATGGAAGACCACTTGCTCAGTCTGTGCATTTTGTTACCGCTAGCGGGCGCCTTGCTCGCAGTGTTGTGGCGGGAAACTGTCTGGGTCCACAGGTTGGCCGTTGGATGCGCCGGCATAGTGGTGCTACTCTGTCTGTATCTGGTCATAAGCTTTGATCCCGATGTCCAAGGAGGGCAGTTCGTCGAACGATGGGACTGGATTCCGCAACTGGGTGCCGAGTATCACCTTGGGATGGACGGCATCAGCCTTTTTTCATTTGCCCTCACGGGCCTATTGCTGCTTTTGGCGCTGCTGGTTTGTCGGCCGGCACGCGGTGAGATCGCCGGCTTGCTGATGGCGGCTAGTGGTGCTTTCGGCGCGTTTGCCGCACAAGATTTACTGCTCTTTTATTTTTGCGCGGAAGTCGCAGTGCTGCCGCTTTTTGCGTTGGTGGGCAGGGCGGACGGACAGGCGCGCGCCGGGTTGCGCATGGCGCTGAGCGCCTTGGCCGGCAGTGTGCCAATGTTAGTAGGCGTGGGTTATCTCGCCGTTGCGCAAATGAATCGGACTGGTCGGCCTAGTTTTAACCTGATGGATTTGCAGCGCCTCGATTTGCCCAGCGAAATACAGTCCTGGCTGCTGTTGGCTTTTATGCTCGCTTTTGCAGTGCGCGCACCTTTGCTGCCCTTGCATGGTTGGTTGCCAAAGATTCAGAGGAACGCGTCTCCGGCCGTGGCGTTGGTTATGGTCAACGCCTGGTTGCATATCGGCGCCTACGGGATCCTGCGCTTTTGCCCGACGCTCTTTCCACAGGCCTTTGACGCGTGGAGTGGAGTATTGGCCGGGCTGGCCGTGGTTGCCGCGATATATGGCGCTCTGCTCGGGTTGGTGCAAGGCCAAATGCGGGGCTGGCTGGCCTGTGCGACGTTGAGCCAGATGGGATGGATCGTCTTTGGCGTTTGTACCCTGCAAACCGAGGGCTTGCAGGGAAGCGTGGTTTTGCTGCTCGCGCATGGATTGGCCGTCGGTTCCATGTTGCTCATGGCCTATATGCTTGCGGAGCGGGGGGCAGAATCGCCCACGGATATTGGCTTGGGCAAATCCGCACCGCGTTTGTCGGGGTGGTTGCTTGTGGCGGCATTGTCAGCGGTGGGATTGCCGGGTTCGGTGCTTTTTGTCGGCGAGTTCTTGGTCCTTATTGCGGCCTTCACCGTTTGGGGGAAGTTGGGCTTACTCATTCTATTTGCCGCCGTTTTGCACGGCGTGGCCGGCATGCGTTTGGTGCAGCGGATCGTCTGGGGACAGGGGGCGACAGAGAGAACATTCGCAGAAATGCGTTGGCGGGAAGCCATGTTACTTTTGCCGCTTTTGCTCTGCTCTTTTGCCTTGGGACTTAAACCGGGGCCGGTGCTCGATCGAGTCGCAGGGGCCGTCGACCAAGCGCTGGCGATTACCGCTAGCGACGAGCGGGCGGGGGAGCAATAGACATGGTCGGCGCCTGGGCGGGCACGCCGCTATTTGCGGAAGGTTTATTGGCTGCGCTGATCCTGCTGATTGTTGTCCTTGATACTTTGTTTTGGCCCCGTCGTCCTTCGGCGAATCTTGGGTATTTGACATTGTGTGGCCTCTTGGTGGTTTTGAGCGCGGCGCTCCAGGAATGGGCCTATGGTGCCAACGGCACGGCCTTCCATGATTTGGTTTTCCTCGATGCTTATGCGACGTTCTTTGACATACTTGTGTTGGCGATTGCTCTCTGCACTTTGTTATTGGCCATAGGAGGTATCGAGGGCGAAAGGGTGCGTGGCGAGTTCTATCCGCTATTGCTGATTTCGGTCTTGGGCATAATGCTGACGGCCTCGGCGGCGGATCTGCTCGTCGTTTATCTGGGGTTGGAAATGGTCTTTTTGCCCTTGTGGGCGCTCACAATGCTCGGGCATCGCCGGGGCGCGGGGGTTGAGGCGGGGGTCAAATTTTTAATTCTCGGGCTTTTTGGCAGTGGGCTGGTGCTTTTTGCGACGGCGCTGCTCTATGGTGCGGCAGGAGACACGGGGTTGCAATTGCTGGTTGAGTCGCTCTCATCGCCAGTCGTTGACGATAAACTGGTCGTGCCTGCTGTGGTGCTATTGCTCGCCGGTTTGTTGCTCAAACTCGGGGCGGCGCCCTTGCACGCTTGGTCACCCGACGTGCGTCAAGGAAGCCCGCTCGCGGTCTCAGCCTTTGTCGCCGCCGCGGTCCCCGTCGCGGGTTTTGCGGCGCTGGGGCGCGTCTTGTTTTATGTTTTGCTCCCGGTCGAAGATCTGTGGATGCCCTTGTTGGAAGCCGCGGCGGTGTTGAGTCTGGTTTACGGGAGCTTGCTGGCGTTGAATCAGCGCAATATCAGGCGACTGCTGGCCTATGTGGGGGTTGCGCAGGTCGGAGTGGCTTTGCTCGGGTTGCTCGCGGTTAATGAAACAGGTCTGGTGGGGGTGCTCTTTGGCGCGATCGCGGCGGCATTGGCGCTGGCCGGGTGTTATGCGATTATGGCCATGTGCGGTCCGGAGTCGCCCGACTTGCGGGACTATCGGGGGCTTGGGCGGCAGCAACCGCTTTTGGCGCTGGGATTCGCGTTTTGTCTCGCGTCGCTGGCCGGTTTGCCGCCGACGGCGGGATTTGTGGGGCGATTTTATGTGCTGACCGCCGCGATGGAATCTGGCCGGTTTGCTTTGGGTTTTATGGCGGCCGGATGTTTCCCGCTTTTGGTTTATGCCTGTTTGCGGGTCATTGTTAGTGTGTTTACGCACCCGCCAATTGCCGATCCGCCAAAGGTGCAAATGCGAGCGGAAGCGTTGGTCGTATTGATGCTGTCGGTATTGGGGACCTTGTCGTTGGGGCTATTGCCAGAGACTATTTTAAGGGTCGCAAGGGAAACCGTGGTTGCGGTGATGTAACTTATGGGATTAAAGAAAAAGAGCGATAAGAAAGCGGCGGCGGCTTATGCGGAGGTAGGTCCCTATGCCAGTCTGGGTATACAATTCGCCGTGACGATTTTGCTTTTTCTGGCGGTTGGCTGGTGGCTCGATGGCGAATTGGGGACGACCCCGCTTTTTATTTTGTTGGGCACCCCATTAGGTGCGGTCGCCGGCTTTTACAAGCTTTACCGAACACTTATGGACCTCGATGAGAAACGCAAGGAGGAGTCTCGATGAAGTGGGAAGGTGTTATAGCCGGTTTGGCGGTCGCCGGTCTCAATGGTGCGCTGGCGTTGGCGGCGGTTCGCTGGGCTTTGGACAAGGGGATGCAGGTTTTTTTAACCGCCTTTATCGGCGGTATGGCCCTGCGTATGATGCTGGTGGCCATACTCTCGGTATTGGTGATCAAGTTGACTGCGGTGCACGTGGCGAGTTACACCATATCGCTGGTGGTTGCCTATTTGGCGTTTTTATTTATCGAAATTCTCTACGTTCTCAAAAAGAACAAAGCCGAAAAAATGACACTTTCACAGTCCGACAAGGCAGTCTAAAGGAATCGTACTCGCAAAGTATTGACAGAATTTTACGGGCTGTTTAGTTTATGATTCAGGCTGGGGTTCGGCCCTTCGTCGATTGCAAACTCACCCCCTTTATCAGCAGGATTACAAGGCAGTAAATGGCTGGCGATACACATGTGGCAGAGGCCGCAAACAACCAAATAGACATTGTAGGCCATATCCTAGACAAGAAGTTCCTAGAACTGCCTTTTGTCGATCCCGACCATCTGCTTGCCGGCACCGTCGATCTTCCCAGTTTCGAGCTTTTTGGCATCGATATGTCGATCACCCGCCACGTGGTGATGATGTGGGTGGCGAGCCTGCTGATGGTGTTTATGCTGCTCAAGGCCTTCCGTCGGCCGCGCGAGGTTCCTTCGGGCTTTGCCAACTTCTTTGAAGCCATTGTCGTCTTTCTGCGCGACGAGATCGTGATACCCATTATGGGCGAAGACGGCAAGAAGTATTTGCCCTTTCTGCTGACCATTTTCTTTTTCATCTTGTTCTGCAATCTCCTGGGACTGATTCCCTATAGCGCCACAGCTACCGGCAATATCAATGTGACCGCCGCTTTGTCCTTGTGTTCTTTTTTAGTAATGCTCGGGGCCGGCATCGCCAATAACGGGATTTTTGGCTATATAAAAAGCTTGATTCCCTCGGGTGTGCCTCCTGCGCTTTTACTGATCCTGATCCCCGTGGAAATCATCAGCTTGTTTGTCAAGCCCTTCGCCCTCTGCATCCGGCTCTTCGCCAATATGATCGGTGGCCACGTGGCGATCTTGGTGTTTCTCGGTTTGATCATCATCTTGGAAAATGTATGGGTAGCCATCGGGGCCGTGCCCTTCGCGGTGGCGATCTATATGCTTGAGATTTTTGTCGGTTTTATACAGGCTTTCGTTTTTACCCTGCTGTCGGCGGTGTTTATCAGCATGGCCGCCCATCCAGACCACTAGCAGGGTTCACTGTTTTAAAAGAGGAGTACACGAGTATGGAATGGGCTTCTATGGGTGCTTATTTGGGTGCTGGGATCGGTGCGGGCTTGTGCGCTATCGGTGCCGGTCTTGGCATCGGTCGCCTAGCTGGTTCGGCGATGGAGGGCATTGCCCGTCAGCCTGAGGCGATGGGAGATATCCGCACGAACATGATTTTGACCGCTGCCCTTATCGAAGGCGTGGCGCTGATCGGCGAGGTCGTGGCCTTGCTGCTGGTTTTGACCAAGTAAGCGGCCCGTCCGCTTTAGCAGATACGGTCTATGAAAGCTTCATTACTCGATCCCCATTTGGGGACCATAATTTGGACGTTGATAACCTTCGTCCTGGTCTTACTCGTCCTCAAGAAGTGGGCATGGCCGCCGATTCTGGCAGCGTTGGATGAACGCGAGCAGAGTATTCGCAATGCGATCGAAGGCGCCGAACAGGCCCGCCAAGAGGCTGAAACTGTCCTGAGCGACCACCGGGCAAAGCTCGTTGCTGCCGAGGATGAGGCGCGGCAGCTTATTGCCGAAGCCCGCGAAGCGGGCGAGAAGGTGCGGCAGGAGGTCGTCGCCCAGGCCAAGGAAGAGGCGCAACGAACGATTGACCAGGCGCGAATCAGTATTGAAAGCGAAAAGCGCGCTGCCATCGCCCAATTGCGGCGCGAGATGGCCGATCTGGCGGTGCTGGCCGCCGGTGCGTTGATCGACGCCAATCTGGACGATGAGAAGAACCGCGGCTTAGTTGACGAGCTGATCTCCAGAATTCCCGAATCCAATTGAGCGCGTCTCGCGGGGCAGATACCTTTGGCCTTGCGGATGGCGCAATATAGATAACTGGAAAAATAATGAACGCACCCGAAGTAGTGCGACGCTATGCGGTCACGCTGCTTGAGGCCGCCGACGAGACCGGCGTGACCGACTCGGTTCAGCGCGATGCCGAGGGATTGGTGGCCACTTTGCGCCAATCTGGAGAATTGGCCGAGTTTCTCGCCAATCCTGTTATCGGGGCCCAGGTCCAGGTAAGCGCCTTGCAGCAACTCTTCAGTGGTAAAATCGAGGAACTGAGCCTGAATTTTCTCCAACTAATGGGGAGCAGGGGGCGCGCCGCGATCATTGCGGTGGTGTTGCAGGCTTTTCTCGAATTGATCGCCGAACGCGAAGGCGTAGTCGGCGCTGAGGTGCGCACGGCAGTCGAGTTGAGTCCCGAGCAGCGGCAAAACCTGCAAGACCGTCTGGAAAGATACACCGGCAGAAGCGTGCGTCTGGAGACCCAAGTTGATGCCAGCGTGCGTGGCGGTGTTGTCGCGCGCGTCGGCGACACGGTTTTCGACGGCAGTATCAACACCCATTTAGAACGCCTGCGCCAGCGTCTGGCCGGTTAGTGATAGCAGCAACTAAGAGATAAGAGAGAGGATACTATGGCCACCGAAACGATGGTCCAGCCCGATGAGATTTCCCAGATTCTCAAGCAGCAGTTATTGGGCTTTGAAAAGGAAATAGACATATACGAGACGGGCACTGTGCTCTATGTCGGCGACGGCATCGCCCGCGTCCACGGTCTAGGCAATGTGCGCGCCACCGAGCTGGTGGAGTTCCCCAACGGCGTCATGGGCATGGCCCTCAACCTCGAAGAGAGCAATGTCGGTTGTGTGCTCTTCGGTGCGGATACGCTGATCAACGAGGGCGACCAGGTCAAGCGCACCGGCCGCATCGTTGAAGTGCCCGTTGGTGAGGCGCTCTTGGGGCGGGTGGTCAATCCGCTCGGTATGCCCATTGACGGCAAAGGCGATATCGCGGCCACTGAGACCTTACCGGTTGAGCGCAAGGCGCCTGGTGTTATCGATCGTCAGCCGGTCAAAGAGTCGTTGCAAACGGGCATCAAGATCATTGATGCGACCGTGCCGATTGGCCGAGGTCAGCGCGAGCTGATCATCGGTGATCGCCAAACCGGCAAGACGGCCATCGCCATTGACGCGATTATCAATCAGAAGGACCAAGGCGTCAAATGCATCTACGTCGCCATCGGCCAGAGGGCCTCGACGGTCGCCAAGGTTGTGGCCGAGTTAGAGGCCAATGGCGCGATGGAATACACGATTGTGGTCGTGGCGACCGCTTCGGATCCGGCGCCGCTGCAGTTTGTCGCGCCTTATTCCGGCGCCTCGATGGGCGAATTTTTTCGCGACCGGGGCGAACACGCGTTGATTGTCTACGATGATCTTTCTAAACAGGCTTGGGCTTATCGCGAGATGTCGCTGGTCCTGCGTCGTCCGCCGGGTCGCGAGGCCTATCCTGGCGACGTGTTCTATCTTCACTCTCGCCTGTTGGAGCGCGCCGCGAAGATGAGCGACGATAAGGGCGCGGGGTCGTTGACGGCGTTGCCGATCATCGAGATTCTCGAAGGCGATGTTTCGACCTTCGTGCCAACCAACGTTATCTCGATCACCGATGGCCAAATTCTGCTCAAGCCCGAGCTCTTCTATTCGGGTAATCGCCCGGCGATGGACGTGGGCGCTTCGGTTTCACGCGTGGGTTCCGACGCCCAGACCAAGGCGATGAAAGCGGTGGCCCGTTCGATCAAAGGCGATATATCGCGTTATAACGAGGTCAAGGCTTTTGCTCAGTTCGGCACCTCGGATCTCGACCAGGCTACGCGCAATCTGCTTAACCGCGGCGAAAAGCTGATGGAGATTCTCAAGCAGGGCCAGTACAAGCCGCAGTCGCTTGAAGAGTTGACCGCATCGCTCTCGATCATCGACTTTGTGCTCGACCTGCCGACGGCCGATTTGGCTCGGTTTGAGGCGGAATTGCTCGCCTACTTGCGGGATCGACAACCCGAATTGATGGCCGGCATCAAAGAGAGCCGCGAGCTTGGTGACGAGGCCAAGGAGAAACTCGGCGCGGCCATCGAAGAGTTCAAGGGCGGCTTCCGCTCTTCAGAAGGATAGGAGAATAAGCGGTGGCCACCCTTCGCGAACTCAGGACGCGCGTTGCGAGCATCAAAAACATTCAGCGTGTCACCAATGCCATGCAGATGGTGGCGGCGGCCAAGATGCGCCGTGCGCAAGATGCTATTGAGGCCGCCCGGCCCTACGCGCAACAATTGGACCGGGTGTTGCGGGAGTTGCACCAGAGCGTCGATACGGATGAGCAACCACTGTTCAAGGAACGCGCGCTGGAACGGGTGGCTTTGGTCGTCGTAACCTCCGATCGCGGTCTTTGCGGTGGATTTAATTCGGGCCTTTGCCGTCGAGTCCAGACGCAATTGGACGCATACGCCGACGCACAGGTTGAGTTGGTCACTGTCGGGCGCAAGGGGCGGGATTATTTTGGCAATCGCGGGCATGAAATCGCCCACCACCACGCCGATGTGTTCGGCCAGTTGGAATTCGCCCGTGCCGTAGATATTGCCCAGGACCTGACGCGCAGCTTTATCGCCGGCGAGACGGACCGGGTGCTGCTTTGTTATAGCGAGTTCGTCTCCGTCGCTTCCCAGTTACCCACCGTCCAACAACTGCTGCCGATCGTTCCAGAAGAGGGCATGGACGAAGGCGGTGCCGCCGACTATGCTTTTGAGCCGTCTCCTGAGGCCTTATTGGAGACCCTGGTACCGCGTCAGATTAACTTCCAAGTTTGGCGGGCCTTATTGGAGTCGAATGCGGGCTTTTTTGCGGCGCAGATGACGGCTATGGACAACGCCACTAAGAACGCTGGCGATATGCTCGAGGATCTGACCCGGGAAATGAACAAAGAACGGCAGGCCTCGATCACCCTTGAACTAATGGATATCATCGGCGGTGCTGAGGCCGTGGCCTAATAGCGCTGCTTACTACGCGAGGTAGGAAATGAAAGAAGGAAAGGTCAAAGAGATCATCGGCGTCGTTATCGACGTGGATTTCGCCGGGCAGGAATTGCCGTCCATCTACAACGCCCTTGAGGTGGTTGAGGAGGATCGTCCCGGAGAGGAGCGTCTGGTGCTTGAGGTGCAACAGCACTTGGGCGAACACTTGGTGCGCTGCGTGGCTATGGACTCCACCGATGGTTTGACGCGTGGCGCTCGGGTGACCGATAGCGGTGCGCCGATTCAGGTCCCGGTGGGCGAAGCGGTCTTAGGCCGTCTCTTCAATGTCATCGGCGAGCCGATTGACGGGAAGGGGGCCATCGCCGACGATGTGCCGCGCATGCCCTTACACCGAGATGCGCCGTCTCTGCAGGATCAGGTCACCTCTGACGACATGCTCGAGACGGGTTTGAAGGTCCTCGACCTTATCTGTCCTTTTGCCCGTGGTGGTAAGTTGGGCCTCTTCGGCGGTGCCGGAGTGGGTAAGACGGTGATCCTAAAAGAGTTGATCAACAATGTTGCCTCCAGCCACGGTGGTTATTCGGTTTTTGCCGGCGTTGGTGAACGCACCCGCGAGGGCAACGATCTGCTCGAAGAGTTGATCGAAGCTGATGTGCTCGATAAGACGGCGATGGTTTTCGGTCAGATGAACGAGCCGCCCGGAGCCCGCCAACGTATCGCCCTGACGGGTTTGACGATGGCCGAGCACTTTCGTGACGAAGCCGGTCAAGACGTGTTGTTTTTTGTCGACAATATCTTCCGTTTTATCTTGGCGGGCGCTGAGGTTTCCGCGCTTTTGGGCCGGATGCCTTCGGCGGTGGGTTATCAGCCGACATTGGCGACGGAAATGGGCGCGTTGCAGGAGCGCATCACCACCACCAAGAATGGTTCGATTACTTCGGTCCAGGCGATCTACGTGCCCGCCGACGATTATACTGACCCGGGTGTGGTTGCGGCCTTTGCTCACCTCGACGGGCGCATCGTGCTCGAGCGTTCGATGGCCGATCAGGGGCTCTATCCCGCGGTCGATCCGCTGGCGTCGAGTTCGCGCATTCTCGATCCGCGCGTCGTCGGCGACGAGCACTACCAGGTCGCTCAGGGCGTTCAGGAGATCTTGCAGCGCTATCGCGATTTACGTGAAATTATCGCCATCTTGGGTATTGACGAACTATCCGATGAGGATCGCCTAGTCGTCGGCCGTGCTCGCAGAATTCAATTTTTTCTCACTCAGCCCTTCACCGTCGGCGAGGCCTTTACTGGTATCCCCGGCGAATATGTCAAGATCGAGGATACGGTCCGTGGCTTCAAGGGGCTGGTTGACGGTGAATACGACGAGGTGCCCGAACAGGCTTTTATGATGGTTGGTGGCATCGAACAGGCGCTGGAAAAAGCCAAGGGACTATAAGAAATGGCGGGTTTCGCGCTAGAGATTGTCACGCCGGGAAAGACGGTCTACTCAGGTCAAGTCGTCAGCTTGCAGGCGCCTGGCAGCGAGGGTAGCTTTGGCATTCTGACCGGGCATATGCCGCTTTTGACTTCTTTGCAGATCGGGGTGCTGCGTTTTGCTGAAGAGGGCGGAAGCGAGGCTCGGATGGCCGTCAGCGGCGGTTTCGCCGAGGTCGGCCAAGAGCGGGTCACGATACTTGCCGAGACCGCTGAACGCGCAGACGAGATCGATATTGTGCGCGCTGAGTCTTCGCGGCAACGGGCCGAAGAACGCTTGGCCAGCCGTCAGCAAGAAGACGTCGACGTCGACGTGGTGCGGGCGCAGGTGGCGCTCTCTCGTGCGCTCAATCGTCTCAAGGTCGGCGGTTAATCTTCTAATAGTTAAGACCAGATTCGGGCCGACCATCTACGGGTGGTCGGCCTTTTCTTTTGCCCCGATTCCATTGGCGTTTTACCATTAGGCTGTGAATAAATCGTCTCCCACGAAAAAGAAGGTTGCATATGTCGTCGGTTCCCCAGGGCTTAAGTGAGTTTTTACATCGATATATTCCCGATATTGAGCAGGAAATGTTTAGCTTTTTGCCCGTTCAGGAGCCGGAGGCCTATATGTATGGGCCAATGCGCGACTATCCCGAGCGCGGCGGTAAGCGTTTCCGTCCGGCGTTGGTGTTATTGGCTTGCGATGTCTTTGGCGGCGATATGAAAAAAGCGGTGCGCACCGCCGCGGCTTTTGAAATGTTCCAGTCTTTCGCCGTGGTCCACGACGATATTGAAGACGATTCCGAAATGCGCCGCGGCAAACCCTGTATGCACAAACTGCACGGGATTCCATTGAGCATCAATGTCGGCGACGCGTTATACGCCAAAGTTTTTGAGGTATTGAGCGCCAACCGCGAGTTACTGGGTGCTGAGGTGTCCTTGGACTTGGTCGAGGAGATGATCCGCGGTTCACGCGAGACCTTTGAAGGGCAGGCCTATGATGTTGGGTGGATCCGCCAGCAATGTGTTCCCAGTGAAGAAGAGTTTATGACGATGTTGCGCAAGAAGACTGGCTGGTATACCGGACGAGGGCCCTGCACGGCTGGTGCGATTATCGCCGGTGCCGATCCAGAATTGAGGGCGCATATCGGTGATTTTGGCGAGGCGATGGCGATCGCGTTCCAAATCCGCGACGATTTGCTGAACTTGAGCGCTTCTGAGCAGGATGCGGATGTGGCGCCTGGTATCACTTCGGGAGCTTATGGCAAGGAGCGGGGTGGGGATATCGCCGAAGGTAAGCGGACGCTGATTATTATCGATTTATTGCGCAAATGTTCACCTTCTGAGCAGGAGGACGTGCTTGAAATCCTGCACGCGGAGCGCCAACTCAATACGGCGGAGGAGATCGAACGGGTCATCGCCCTAGTCAAGCGCTACGAATGCGACCGCTATGCCGAAGAAGTCTGTTTGGCGAAGGCCCGGGAGAGTTTAGCTTATTTGGAAAATATTCCGGCCAACGCTGCTCGCGATACATTAGGGGAGATGCTGGATTTCCTCGTTCAGCGCGCATTCTAGCCCGGCGGTTGCCGCATAATCTTTTTTGCTGAGAAATTGTCAACTTTTTGGCAACTCGGGCCTGTAAGTGAAGATCACGAGGAATGTCATGAGGGCCAAAGATCAGAGATTGGTGCGGCAAAAGGGGGCAGCGAGGCTTCTGGCCAATTAGTCGAACGTTATAATCGCTTGGTACATGGAATGATCCTGCACAAGTTGCGTAAGCCCGACGAAGTTGAAGCTCTAGTGCAAGATGT
Organism: Candidatus Latescibacterota bacterium; assembly: GCA_015660315.1. Taxonomy (GTDB): domain Bacteria; phylum Latescibacterota; class UBA2968; order UBA8231; family UBA8231. The sequence continues at coordinate 1,035 of DQLG01000116.1, read as the reverse complement.
TTTCTGCAAAGCCTACCAAGAATTGCCCAATTTGCGCGAGCCGGAGAAATTCGCCCCCTGGCTTGCGCGCATGGCCGCCAATCAAGCGCAAGCTTGGCTCTGACGCCGTGGAGGGGGCAAATTTTCCAGCATAACGAAGATTTGGTAGCTCAGCGCGGCGCCCCACACAGTCGCCATAGCCTGGGCTCGAAATCGACGAGAGCAACGATATGCTCTGGGAGGCGTTGGATCGCCTGAGGCCAGAATATCGCCAAGTCCTGCTGCACTATCATTTTGAAGACGGCCTGCAACAAGATATCGCTTGTTTCCTCGGGCTTACTCTATCGACGGTGAAGTGGCGCTTGCTTAGAAAGCGTCAGAGCCTCAAGGTCAAATTCGAAGAAGTATTCAATCTCGAGGCGGCGCGAAGTCCACGCGCGCAGCAAGCGGCTGCACCGGTGGGTATTCGCCGCATTGCCTTTGTTGGCGCTTCTTCAGCCGATTCGTCCGCGTTGGGGACGGGCTGAATAGCTACAGTTTGTGGTTGCTACGGCGTGCCTTGCCCCTGGTTATATGCGGCTTTGTTGGGGTTGGACGGGAGCTTGATCTATGAGGTGCAGGCCGAACAGGCCGAACAGGCCGAGTACGGGATGCATCCCTGCTATTCCAGCCTAGTCAGGTGCGTCTCGAGGGGGTCTCTTTGGCGGCTGAGCGAAAAGAAGAGCCACGGAAAGTTTATTTTCCCTGTGCCGCTGCTAAACGTTCTTCCGACGTTTAAATCGCTGGGTCTTCCAGATAAGCCAACAGCAATTGCGCCGTGTTGACGATGCCGTCCCAAGAGCAGATCTCATAACCGTGCGTATTGTCGCCGGGATAACCGATGAGTGCGGCACGCCCGACGGAACCGGATGTTTTGGCGATGGTGGAATCGCTGGAATACGAGGTTAGAACCGCTGTTTGTATGGCAAACCCATGCTTCGTGGCCAACTGGTCAAAACGGCCGATGAAGCGTTCGTCGTAGAGGCCCCGACTGTCCCTGACGCCGATAATGGGGTC
>DQLG01000261.1 GCA_015660315.1 Candidatus Latescibacterota bacterium | reverse complement strand
TCCGTCGTAAATGCGCCGCTATAATTGCTCACCCCCGCATACAGGGCCTTGCCTTGTTTAACGATTAGGTCCAACGCCCCCATCGTCTCTTCCAACGGCGTCTCTGGATCGACCCGATGGTGATAGAAAATATCGACATAGTCCAGCCCCATCCGCTGCAGCGACTGGTCCAAGCTCGCCACCAAATATTTCTTCGAACCAAAATCCCCATACGGCCCGTCCCACATCTCATAACCGGCCTTGGTCGAGATGATCAGCTCGTCGCGATACCCCTTGAACTCCTTGGCCAATAGCCGTCCGACATTCAGCTCAGACGATCCTGGTGGCGGCCCGTAATTATTCGCTAAGTCAAAATGCGTAATGCCCAAATCAAACGCCTTACCCAACAAACCGGCCATAACGCCGCGCTCGGCCCGCCCGTCAAAATTATTCCAACACCCCAATGAAAGCGCCGGCAGTTTCACCCCGCTAGCCCCACAGCGTTTATACTGCATACTCTCATACCGATTTTCTGCGAAACTCATCTACAATTCTCCCATTTATTTATAAAATCGTACTATTTTGCTATAAATCTAACTGCGACACCTAGGCTACAAGCGTATGATTAGGCTCAAGGGAATTACCGCTAACAGAGCGAAGGTGTGGGGGGCTACTGGGAAAAGCCGGCGCAAGGCCGTTGGTTGAAATATATCGCCCCGCTCCCCCACTCAGGTAGCTATACTGTACCGCCGCTGCGACTTTCGCAATAGACTACGGGTCGCTTTAGCTTTTCCGCAAAGGCGCCCCCGCAGCGTGAGACGCACTCCACCAACAAATAACACTCAGTATTTCACCTCAACCAAAGCTCCAGAATCCGCCGCTTGCTTTAACGCCTGCAACGCCGCCACATTCTTAAGCCCGTCCTCAGGCGGAAACTCAGGCGCCTTACCCTGCAGTATACAGTCGGAAAAACGCTCGAGCTGCACCTGAAAACGATCCGGCCCCGAAAACCGCTCCACCCGTTCATCATTGACAATGGCGATATGCACATCCGCGCCCTCGTCGAACATATTGGGCACCGTGATTGCACCGTGGCTACCGACCACCTCCAATACGCAACGAAACGGCTCTTCCATACCCGTGACGATATGGGCGACCGAATCTCCGGGAAAACGCAACAACCCCGAAAGTGTCGCGTCGACACCGTTGCGCACATGCTGAAAAGCCTGCGCCGCCACCGGCTCGGCGTTGAGTACGAAGCGCACCGCGCTGACGCAGTAACAGCCCGCGTCTAGCAACGCACCGCCGCCCAAATCGGCCTGCGCCCGCACATCCCCCTGCCAATCGCGGATACTAAAGGTCAATTCGGCCCGCGCCAGTTTTACCTCGCCGATCTCACCCTGCTGCACCAGACGGCGCGCGCACTGCAATTGCGGGTTGAGCCGGTGCGTGAAGGCCTCGACCAACAACACCCCATTGTGCTTGGCCGCGTCGATCATTTTGCGCGATTCGTCCACCGTCACCGAGAGCGGTTTCTCGCACAAGATATGTTTGCCCGCCTGTGCCGCCTTGATGCTCCACTCACAGTGCATGCTATTGGGCAAGGGGTTGATCACCGCGTCGATATCCGGATCGTGCAACAGCGCCTGATACGATCCATAGGCCTTGGCGATGCCGTGCTCGCCCGCACTCTTATCGGCTTTTGCCTGATCCCGGCTCGCGATCGCCACGACCTGCGAATTAGCCGCAGCCTGTGCCGCTGGCAGGTGCCGGTTGAGGGCGATCTGCGCCGTACTCAATACACCATAACGCACTATATCGGCCATAATGGGCCTCCTTGGTCAAAGTATAACGCCCTGCTCGCGCAGCATGACGATCTCTGTTGCCGTATATCCGGCTTTCCCCAACACCACCTCGGTGTCTTCACCCGCCAAGGGCGCCGCTGTTGCCTGCGCCGCTGGAGTCCCTTTGAGCCGCAGCGGCGTGCCGACATGGCGCATCTTACCCAACTGTGGGTGCTCGACCTCAATCAACATCTCATTGACCTCCAGCTGGGGATCTGCCAACGCCTCCGCCGTTGAACGCACCGGCGCGACAAGAATGTCCTGTGCTTCGAATAGCGGTATCCACTCGTCGGTGGTTTTTTCCGCCACGACCGGCGCCAACAACGCCCACAGCGCCTCGCGATGATTTTTTGCCTCTTCGAGCGTGACAAAACGCGGGTCGCCGCTCAAACCTTCAATACCCAACGCTTCTTGCAGATCGCCCAGCAAGCGGTCAAAGGGCCGGAAAAGCGCCGTGACCATCAGAAAGCCGTCCACCGTTCGAAACACCGCCCCATCGAGCGGATTGCCGCGTGGATGCGTCGCGCCGCCCGAGCCGTCGTCCTCGCCATCATCGCCTAGATTGAGAATCTTGCTCGTCGTCCACGCCTGCATGCTCATCATCCCGTCCAACAACGACGTCTCCAGATACTGCCCCTCCCCTGTGCGCCCGCGCGCCACCAGCGCCAGCAAAATCCCCTGGGCCAGCAACATCCCACCATTGAAGTCGGCCACCGTGTAGGGCAGGCGCTGCGGCGTGCCGTTGGCGCCGATAAATCGATCCGCCATCCCGCTCAGCGCCTGGGCCATTGATTCGTGCCCACCCTTATTGCGCTCGACATACGGCCCCTGTGAACCATATCCCGTACCCACCGCATAGATCAGCCGGGGATAGCGCTCTTTCAACGCCTCGTAATCCAGCCCCAACTTTTCCATCACCGCACCAGAGCGGAAATTGTGCGCCAACACATCCGTGTTTTCCAGCAGACGATGGATCACAGCAAGCCCTTCGGGTTTCTTCAAATCGAGCACCACACTCCGCTTGCTGCGGTTGAGACTGGCAAAAGGCAGACTCTGCTCCTGTATCCACGGACCGAAAGCGCGCGCCAAATCACCGCCGCCCGGTCGCTCGACTTTAATGACCTCGGCGCCGTGGTCGGCCAATACTTGCGTGGCGGCGGGGCCAAAGATTACCTGGGTAAAATCAAGGACACGGACACCGTCGAGTGCGGGCATTTAATCTTCTTTCTATTCGTTTTTTGTCACATAATGTCTAGGACGATAAATGCGATCCTTTACGTACGGATCTCAACTATATAAAATAGGAGATATTCGATCTATTTGAAATGCAACGCCGCTGCAATCATCGCGGACCCATTATAAACCATTCCCACGGATTAAACCAACAATTAACCGTCGATAGGGCATCATATCGTGGATATCACAGCCGCACTGAGCGCCCTAGGCGCCGACGACAATCTACTGACCAAGCAGCACAAAGCCGATCTCGACAACAAGGGCTTCGCCGTATTCCCGGGCCTTATCGACGACGAGTGGCTCGAAAGCCTGCGCACCCGTTTTGAAGAGCTGTGCGAGAAAGAAGGCGCGCACGCCGGCATCGAAGTCCACCAGGAAGCCGGTACCCGCCGCCTCTCCGATCTGTGCAACAAGGGACCGGCCTTCGACCTCGTCTATACCCACCCGACGGTGCTCGCCGCCATCCACCACGTGATCGGCCGCGACTTCAAGCTCTCCTCGCTCAACGCCCGCGACGCATTACCCGGCGAAGGGCTGCAAGGGCTGCACGCCGATTGGGGCGCCGACTACGACGGCCAATTCCACGTCTGCAACTCGGTCTGGTTATTGGATGATTTCAGCGCAGAGAATGGCTGCACCCGCCTGGTGCCCGGCACGCACAAGGGACCGAACCAGAAAAACGCGCTCGAAGACCCGATGGCGCCGCATCCCGAGCAAGAGCTTGTCGTCGCCCCGGCCGGCACCGTCGCCGTCTTCAACAGCCACACCTGGCACGGCGGCACCCTCAACAAGAGCAAGGACCTGCAACGCCGCGCGATGCACGGTTATTTTACCGCCCGCGAACACGGCCAGCAGCTCAACCAGCGCGAGTATCTGCGCTACGAGACCTGGAAACGCATCTCACCGGCGGCACGCTATATCCTCAATGTGGACGTGGATTAACTACGGGAACTGCTATGACCATTAACAACATCGACCGTTTCAAAGCCAAAATCGCCCGCGGCGAACTCTGCGTCGGCACCTCGATCACCTTCACTGACCCGGCGATCAGCGAACTGGTCGGCGACGCCGGCTACGACTTCACCTGGATCGATATGGAGCACTGTCCCATCGACATCAGCACGGCTCTGAATCATGTAATGGCCGTACGCGGCACCGGCGCGGCGCCCTTCGTACGCGTGCCCGCCGGCGATCCGATCATCATCAAACCCGTACTCGAGCTGCACCCCGCCGCCATCATCGCGCCCCAGGTGCAAACGGTCGCCGATGTCGAGCGTGTCGTCGCCGCCTGCAAATATCCACCCGTCGGCATCCGCGGTTTCGGCCCCCGCCGCGGCCGGGGCTTCGGCGGCCAGCCCTACCCGGAATATCTCACAGACGCCGATGAGCAGATCATGGTCATCGTGCAGATCGAGCATATCGACGCGGTCAATGCGCTCGACGAAATCCTCGCGGTGGAGGGCCTCGACGGACTCTGCGTGGGCTTCAACGATCTGGCCGGTTCGATGGGTTTGTCCGGCAAGGTCACGGACCCCAAAGTCATTGAAGTCACCGAAGAAGTCATCCGCAAGACCCGACAGACCGACAAGACCATCGGCATCTCGATGGGCTACGACTGCGAGGCGGTTACACACTGGCTCGGCCTCGGGTTGCAGTGGATCTCACTCGGCGGCGACTTCAACCTGCTCTACGCCAAGCTCAAGGGCATGCTCGACGACGTGCGCGCGATCGAGCGCTAAACGCTATTGCGAAT
>DQLG01000094.1 GCA_015660315.1 Candidatus Latescibacterota bacterium | reverse complement strand
CCTATACGGCCCCGAACGACTGCGCGACGTACCGATCTGCGAACGTGGTTTTGTCGGCCTCTGCGCCGGGGCCGCGATGACCGGCACGCGCCCGGTAATCGACTTCATGTTCCTCGATTTTATCCTCGACTCGTTCGGCGAGTTGGTCAACCAAATCGCCAAAATGCAGTATATGAGCAGCGGCCGGCTGAAAATGCCCATCGTCTTGCGCGGCTGCATCGGCGTCGGCGGCGCAGCAGCGACCCACCACTCGGGTAATTATTATCCGGTCTTCACCCACTTGCCCGGCTTCCGGGTCGTGTTGCCCACCACCCCCTATGACGCCAAGGGCCTGTTCAAGACCGCACTGCAAAGTGACGACCCAGTGCTCTTCTTGGAACACAAGTCCCTGCTCAACACCCGCGGCGAAGTCCCCGAAGAAGACTACGCCATCCCCTTCGGCCAAGCTGCCGTCCGCCGTCAGGGTGAACACCTGACCGTAGTAGCGTTGACCACGATGGTATCGATGGCGCTCGATGTCGCCGAAAACCTGGCGCCCGAAGGAATTTTGATCGAAGTCATCGACCCGCGCACCACCGCGCCGCTCGACATTGAAACGATACTCGAATCGGTCCAGCGCACCGGCCGCCTGTTGATCATCGACGAAACCTTCGCCCCCTGCGGCATCGGCGCCGAAATAGCCGCCCAGGTGGTGGATCGCGGTTTCGACGACCTCGACGCACCCGTGCGTCGCCTCAACGGCCTGCATGTACCAACGCCCTATAGCGCACCTTTGGAAGCCGCCGTCGCGCCCAAAAAAGAAGATATCGAACGGGCCATCCGCGACCTGATCGCCGAATAGGAGCAATAACATGGCCGAAGAAATTGCGATGCCCCGCTTGGGGTGGACGATGGAGGAAGGCACACTCGTCGAATGGCTAAAAAACGACGGCGAACAGGTCGAGACGGGTGAAATACTCTTTACCGTGGAAAGCGACAAGGCACTCAACGAGATCGAGACCTTCTCCAGCGGGATTCTATGCATTCCCCCCGGCGCGCCGCAACCCGGCGACACCGTGCCGGTTGGCACATTGTTGGGCTATCTGTTGCAAGCCGGCGAGGAAATGCCGACAACGCGGGCGGCACCACCCACCCCACCATCGGCATCTGGCGATGCAGCGAGCCCGATCCCCGTTCCGGTGACGCTCCATAATCAGCCGACACCGGCGGCAAAACCACCTGCCATAAACGGCAGCCCGGCCATCAGCCCTCGCGCCCGCCGCATCGCCAACGAACTCAATATCTCTTGGCATCATATCAAGGGCAGCGGGCAAACCGGACGTATCATCGAACGCGATATCCGCGCAGTCACAGCACAACCGCCGGGTTCGGCCGGACATATCCGTGAATTGATCGCCAAGCGCCTCTGGCAGAGCCAAAACGAAACCGCCGCCGTCACCCTGACCACCGAAGCCGACGCGACCGGCCTCGTCGATTGGCGTGTAGAACTCAAAGCCAGCCAAGGCACCGACGCGCCCACCTACAACCATATGATCGCCAAACTCACCGCCCTCGCCCTCGGCGAACATCCGGCACTAAACGCCTCTTGGCAAAACGGCGCACCACACCAATACGAGTCGATCCATCTCGGCCTTGCCGTCGATACCGAAGACGGTTTATTGGTCCCGGTTATCCGCGATGCGGACAGCAAAAGCTTAGCGCAAATCACCACCGAAGCGCGCGCCCTCGTCCTTAAGGCCCGGCGCCATACGCTCGGCCCCGACGCCCTGCAAGGCGGCACTTTTACCATCAGCAATCTCGGCATGTACGGCATCGACGCCTTCACCCCGATTATCAACCTGCCACAAGCCGCGATCCTTGGCCTCGGCCGCATCGTCGAAAAACCAGCCGTATTTCAGGGCCAGGTCGTGCCGCGCGCGCTTATGGCGTTGAGCCTGACCTTCGACCACCGCATACTCGACGGCGGTCCGGCCGCCCGCTTCCTCGATCGCGTGCGGACCTTTATCGAGCAACCCGACCTCTGGCGGGAAAAATAAAACGGCCAATTTTGCCAATTATCAGAAAAAAGGATTTGCGAAAAAAAGAATAAAACGGCGCTTATGCAAAAAAGGGATAAGCCGATCTGCGGCAGACAAAGCAGTGGACCGATGCTTTATTTGTGAGGCAGGTGATCGGCCCGACAATCGTAGGCATAAGCGCTCACTCGATCATCGTCTCCACCGCCATACTCCCCCCGTCGATCCGCACCCTGACCGCCCCCGTGCGATCGGTCCGCAACACCCGCGCGCCGTGTTCCATATAGCGTGCGACCACCTCGGGCGCCGGGTGCTTGAACTTATTCTCAAACCCAAGCGACATAATGGCCAATGCCGGGCTCACCGCCTCGACAAAATACGGCTGGGAAGAGGTGCGCGAGCCATGGTGCGCAACTTTCAGCAGTTGCGCCGCAAGCCTTGGCCCCCAAGCCAGAATCGCCCCATCTGTCTCTTCCTCCAAATCTCCGGTAAACAACACGTTCACCTCGCCATGCTCTAGGCGAAATGCCACCGAGCCATTATTGAGGCCGGCCGCCGACACACCGGACGCGTCGACAAATTCCTCATTGGGATGCAAAACCAATCCACCGACCCCGCCCAAACCCACAAGACTATCACCTGCAGCGACTCGGTGGTAGTGCACGCCTTGCTCGGCAACCAACTCCCTGATCCGTCGCGCCGTCCATGAGTCATAGCGTTGCCCGCCGTCAACAAAGTGCCCCACCTCAACCTGTTCCAAAAGCGCCACTAAACCGCCGATATGGTCGTTATGCGGATGCGATGCGACCACCACATCGACCCGCCCGATACCCATATGCCGCAAAAAGGGCACCAGCACTCGCGCACCATAGTCAAAGCGCTCGCTTCGTTCGCCACCGTCAACGACCATTGTCTTACCGTTTGGAAAGCGCAAAAAAGCTGCGTCACCCTGACCAACATCGAGAAAGTAAATATCCAAGTCTCGGGGACGCAGCGCATAAGTCCATACCGAGATATTCAATGCGAGCAACACGACAAACACTGCCGCCTTCTGCGCGCGTTGACTAGTGGGCAATCGCGGCCCAAGTAAGCAGAGTATGGCACAACAGACGATAAAGACGCCCCCCGGCCGCGGCACCTCCACCGCGGCAAAGGGCAGTGCGGCCAGCAACTCGACCAATTCCAACAGCGTCACAATCACCAGATAATTGGCCGCGTTAAACACCATCGCCACCCAGGGGAAGATCCACCCCGTCAACGCCGCCAAAACCCCGAGGCCCAACACCACCGCCAATAGTGGCGCTACCACCAGATTGGCCACCAACGACACCAGCGCCAACTGCTGAAAGGCGTAGGCAATCAGTGGTCCAGTGCCCAATTGCGCGGCCAACGAGACACACAAGGGGCTGACGATCCAATAACCGACCGCGTTGTCTTCGCGCCGCCAAGCTTCGGGAAAGAGCAACGCAAGCGGCTTG
>DQLG01000675.1 GCA_015660315.1 Candidatus Latescibacterota bacterium | reverse complement strand
TAAAGTCTAACAAAACGCCTAAACCAATAAGATACCCCAGCAAAAAAGAGGACGACAAGATACCCACACCGCTTGCCCCGCCCCCTTTAAATCCTTTATGTCTTTCCAACAAGTATTCGCGGCGCCCAGCGAGTCGGTGTTATTGAAATATCAAGGAAACATATGGGGATTCTGGCATGGAACTAAGCCGTGAGCAATTGGCCGATTTCGACCAACACGGCTAAGTAATCGTTCGAACAGCTAATCCAAAACCACCGAGGAGATACATCAATGAAACTAGGCATCGTGGGCATGCTGCCCGGTGATTTCCGTACCTTTCAGTGCGAACAAATGCAGGCCATCCGCGATATGGGCTTCACCGGTTTTGGCTTCCATTTCAACGGCGAAGACGTGTTCACCGTCACCCAAGAAGATTGCGCCGCCTATCGTCGCTTCATCGCAGGTGAAAATCTCGACCTAGCCCAGTTTACCATCACCTATGATGATTGTCTTTTTTATGGCGAGCCAGCACAGATAGAGCAGGTGAGTGCTAAAATACAACGCGGCACAGAAATTGCCGCACAACTGGAAGCCCAGTGCTTTCTCCTGCGGCCCGGCGGCCTAAATCCAGCTGGTCCTTGGATGCCGCATCGGAACAATCACCTACCCGAGCATGTAGGATCGCTGGTCGAGACCCTCCGTCCCTTGGCCGCCAAGGCCGAGCAGGAGGGCGTTGTGTTGGCCATGGAAACCCACGCCGTCTCCATCATGGACCCGCCCGAGAAATGCCGGGAGATCGTCGAAGCCGTCGGCTCCGATAATCTTCGCCTGATCCTCGATGTGGTCAATCACTTCCAGTGCCTACAGCAAGTCTACCACAGCAGCGATTTGGTGAATCATATCTTTGACGAGACAGGCACCATCTCACCTGTCGCCCATATTAAGGACTTAAAGGTCTCTAACGGCCTGGTACTACACATTGATCAGGAAGTACCCGGAGAGGGGGAACTAGATCTAGCGCTGGTACTCAAACGCTTCAATGGCCTATTCCCCCACGGATACGGACTTATTGAGCACCTCGGCCTAGAACAGATTCCCCTCGCCGTAGCCAATGTGCGCCGTATCGCCGCGGAAATTGGCGTTAAAATTGACGAATACTGACATTGAGTAGCATAATCACGGTTGAGGACGAACGGATGGACAATATTCCGCAAAGCAAGATCACCGATTTCGTCGAATTTGATTCGGCACCGGCGATCAAGTTCACCATTTTACGCGGCAGCGCCGGCGACCCCGATATTTTTGGTGCGCAGCAACATGCCCCTCTGCTCAATATTGAGGTGCCTGTGAAAGCTCCGAATTAATGCGAATCAATACTGAGTTTACTAGCCTGACAATTGTTGCCTGCGAGGACCGCCGTTGATAGCAGTCGCTTCCGCCGGGGTGCCCCATGCCACGAATTGACGCCCACGTCCATGTCTTTGCAAGGGCCTGCTCCGAGTTTCCGCGCGAGGTCTCCAAGCAACTGCCAGCCGATCGCGAAGAATCGGTCGAGAAGTTGCTGGCGCAAATGGAGCGCAGCCGGGTGGATCAGGCGGTGCTCGTACAGATCGGCGGCAAGAATCTCGAACACCACGCTTATCTTCGTCACTGCCTAAAGGCACACGCCGGGCGATTCCTCGGCATCGGGCTGGTCTCCGAGGACGATCCGAGTCCACAGGATCACATGGACCGGCTCGCGGCAGATGGAGATATCATCGGATTCAGGCTGATGTCGATGGGCGGACCCGCCGATCCGCTGGCGCCAATGAATGTGCGCACCTTTTCCACCTATCCCATCTGGAAACACGCGGCCGAGAAGGGTTATGTACTCTGGTTGTATCCACAGGCGGTGGATGCGCACACGGTGCCGTTTCTCATCGATGCCTTTCCCCAACTGCGGGTCGTGTTCAACCATATGCTCGCCACACCCGGTAAGGGTAGTTTCAGCTGGGACGAAAAGGGCCGCCCACTGGTAAAGTTGTCACAGTTCCCGCCACTGAGCCGATATGCGACGATGGGATTGCACCGCTACGAAAATGTCTACGTCCACCTTTCCGGGCAGTACGCCTTCAGCAAACAGGTATGGCCCTATCGCGATCTCACCGAGTGGCACCAGCGGCTACACATCCCCAAAGACCGCATGCAGGGTTTTGGCGCGGCGCGTTTGCTGTGGGCGACGGATTTCCCCTGGATTGTCGAAGAGCCCGGCTACGACAAAATGACGCGCGTCGTCGAGGAACTACTGCCGGACCTGACGCAGCAAGAGCTGGCCAACATAATGGGTCGCACGGCGCAGCGGCTGTTGCGGTTTCCGGATCTACCGGCGTGAGATCCGCCGGCTCCCCTATTTGGAGGTTTTCATGGCACGAGTGAGCGATGCGCAACTGGAGCAGTGGAAACAGGAGGGATATGTCGTTGTCGAGGGGGCTCTCCAGGGAGACGATCTGCGCCGCCTGCAGGCCGCCTTCGATCGCTGCGCCGCCCAGGACAAGGCGGCATGGCTGGATGAACTGGCACTCGGAACGCAGTCGGGCGCGTTCTTTGATATTCAGCAACCCTTGGAAAGAGATCGTGTCTTTGCTGCACTCGCCGACCATCCGAGCTATGTCGACTTGCTCATGGATTTTTTGGGAGAGGATCACGTTTTTCAGGGTATTCAGATCCGCACCCTGCCACCAAGCCCGGTGAGCTATGTCGGCTGGC
>DQLG01000059.1 GCA_015660315.1 Candidatus Latescibacterota bacterium | reverse complement strand
TTTATAAAGCGTATTTTTTTTGCTGGCATGGTACTTGCAAATGAGGAGATATAACCGAGTTGATAACCCTTGATGCTAAAGTAATGGGATTAAATTCCCACGTCTGGAGGAGAATCATGGCAGGGTTCATTCGAGAAATCACCGATGACAATATCAAGACCGAGTTGGCTGCCGAGTCGGTGCTGGTCGACTTCTGGTCGGTTGGGTGCGTTTTGCAAGACGACCGAGAATGTCATCTAGACAGGGGGTGAGACCGTGCGAGCGATATTGCTAACGATCACGACAGTGTTTCTGCAAGCGGCGCTGGCTTTATCGGTGGGTGCTCAGCAGCAGTTCGAAGTCTCCCTGGTCGCCGCCCAGCAGCGGGCGCTGGAGAGCAACAAGATGCTGGAGGTGGGCCGGGCAGGGGTGGCCGAGGCCGAGGGGATACAGTTGCAGACCTGGGCGGGGCATTTGCCCTCGATCAGCGTCAGCGAACGGGCCTTGCGCACCAACAACGCCCTGAGCGCCTTCGGTTTTCGGCTGAGTCGGGAGCGGGTGCAGCAGTCGGACTTTGTGCCCGAGGCGCTAAATAATCCGGGTGGGATCACCCATTTTCAGACGGTGCTAGAGGTGCAACAGCCGCTGTTTAACGGCGGTCAGACGATTTACGGGCGACGCCAGGCTAGAGCCGGAGTGCAGGCGGCCCAGGCCCAGCTGCGGCGGGGAGAACAGGAGGTGCGCCTGCACACGGCTGAGGGCTATTGGGGGCTGGTGCTGGCCAGGGAGGGGTTGGCAGCGGTGCGCCAGGCGCTGGAGACGGCGCGGTCCCACGCCGATCAGGCCAGAGCCCACTACGAGCAGCAGACGGCTCCGCTGTCGGATCTGCTGGCCGCCCAGGTACGGGTGGCTGAGTTGCGCGGCGAGGAGATCGCTGCGCAAAATCGGGTGGCAGCAGGGACCGATGAACTGAGTCTGGTGATGGGCCTAGCAAGCGGGGTGACGGTTGTTCCGGTCGATACGCTGGTCTATCGGGAAATGGACGCTTCCCTGGACAAACTCACCGGACAGGCATTGGCAGGACGGGCGGATCTCACCGCCGCCGCGCTGAAGGTAGCAGGGGCGGGGCACGGGGTCCAGGTGGCCCGGGCGGAATTGCTGCCCCATCTCAATGCTTTTGCTCAGATTGGCCTGGATTCCGAAAAATTGCTGGAGCGCCAGGGGGAGAGCTGGACGGTAGGGGCGATGGTCACCTGGAAGATCTTCTCCGGTTTTGCTTCGGTCGGAGCAGTGCGCCAGGCCAGGGCACAGCAGGGGCAGGCGCGCGCGCGGAGAGAGTTTCTCGCGGCGCAGACGACTCGAGAAGTGGCTCATGCCTGGCGCTCGGTAAAGGCGGCGCAGGCGCAGGTGGGGATCGCCCAGGAGGCGGTACAGCAGGCCGAGGAGCGGCTGCGCATGACCGATCTGCAATACCAAGAGACGCTGGTGACGGCCACCGACCTGCTGGACGCCGAGACTGCGCTGACCCAGACGCGGATCAGGCGTCTGCAGGCGCTGCATGGACTGAACGTAGGGCTGGCCCGGATGGAGTTTGCCGTGGGCCGGTCCCTCGATAACTATTCCGTTTCTTCCCGAGGAGGAGAAAAATGAATCGCGAACGCTATGTCCGCCTGATCGCCGGCACCATCATTATGGTTAGCCTGGTGCTGGGAACATTCGTCCACAATTACTGGTATTTCGTCACCGCTTTTGTGGGGATCAATCTCTTCCAGTCGGCGCTGACTCGCTGGTGTTTGATGGACGATATCCTGCGCAAGCTGAGCGTGTCCGAGATCTGAGAAGACGGGTCTCTGGAGGGGATCTGTGGACCAATCGTAGATAGAGAACGTTAGGAGATACTTATGAAAGCAAATAGAAGAATCGCAACTGGATTGACTGTGCTGGTCCTGATGGCCGGCTGCAGCTACCAGGAGGAGCCGGCCGCCAGCGACGAAATAGCGGTATCCGTCCAGGTAGCTGCCGTCGAGGCGGCGCAGGTGCCGGTGCTGATCAAGGCGGTGGGCAGCACCGGGCCGTATGCGAGGGCCAAGTTGAGCACCCGGCTGATGGGGCGGCTCAAAGAAGTGGCCGTGGACGAAGGAGCGATGGTGCGCCGGGGCCAGGTGCTAGTGCGCATCGAAAATCAGGATTTGACGGCCAAGAGGCGGCAGACTGAGGCCGGGTTGCAGGAGGCGCGGGCGGTGCTGGCCAACGCCAAAAAGAACGTGGAACGCATGCGCAATCTCTTCAAAGAGAAAGCCGTGCCCCAGCAGCAGCTCGATCGGGCCGAGACCAGTCTGGTCCGGGCCCAGGCCGGGGTGGCCGCCGCCGAGCAGAGGGTGCGCGAAGTAGAGGTGAATCTGAACTACAGCGAGGTGAAATCGCCGCTGGATGGGTTGGTAGTGCAGAAGTTTGTCCAGCCGGGCGATATGGCCGCGCCCGGCGTTCCGCTGCTGGTGGTGGAGCGGCAGGACTCGATCAAGGTCGCCGTGGAGATCAACGAGCGGGATCAGACCTACGTAGTGGTGGGGCAGGGGGTGGACGTGGAGATCGAGGCGCTCGAGAGCGAGCCGGTGCGTCGTGGCAAGGTGGAGGCGCTGGTGCCGGCGGCCGATCCGGGCAGCCACACCTTTCAGGTCAAAGTAGTGGTGCCCAACCCCGATGGCCGCATCCGCTCGGGAATGTTTGCCCGGGTTGGTTTTCCCAAGGGAATGCGACCGGCGCTGCTGGTGCCGGCTGCTGCGGTGGTGCGCGAAGGGCAGTTGCGCGGAGTATACGCGGTGGTCGGGGGGAGAGCGCGGCTGCGCTGGGTGCGCTTAGGGCGGGTCTGGGGAGATCAGGTGGAGGTACTCTCCGGCCTGGAGGCGGGAGAAAAGGTGGTGGTCGGAGAAAAAATGGACCTTAGAGATGGTCGGCTGGTGGAGGTGAATGGCGATGCATAAACTGGGAATGGCCGGCAATATCGCAGCTTTCTTCATCAACTCCAAGCTGACCCCGCTAGTGGTCATCGCGTCGCTGCTTTTGGGCACCTTCGCCGTGGTGATGACGCCCCGCGAAGAAGAACCGCAGATCGTGGTGCCGATGATCGACGTGTTCGTTAAGGCACCCGGGCTGACGGCCAAGGAGGTGGAGCAGCGGGTCACCAATCCGATGGAGGAGCTGTTGTGGGAGGTCTCCGGCGTGGAGTATATCTACTCGACGTCGCGGCCGGGGATGAGCATGGTGATCGTCCGCTTTTTAGTGGGCGAGGACGAAGAGGATAGCATCCTCAAGACCTACAATAAGCTCTACGCCAATTTCGACAAGATTCCGGCTGGCGTGTCGCGGCCGCTGATCAAATCGCGTTCGATCGACGACGTGCCGATCATGGGGTTGACCTTCTGGAGCGACGACTACGACGGTTTTATGCTGCGCCGCATCGCAGCGGAGGTGGAGGACGCGGTCAAGGAGATTGGCGATGTCTCCGAGACGCAGCTGATCGGAGGGCTGCGGCGACAGGTGAGAGTGGAGCTATTTCCCGACAGGCTGGCCGGGTACGGAGTGTCACCGAGCCAGGTTATGCAGGTCCTGCAGGGGGCCAATATGCAGCTTTTCTCCGGGCGGATTGCGGAGTACAATCGCGACGTGCTGATCGAGACCGGGAGTTTTTTAGAGAGCGCCGAAGACGTCGGTTCGGTGGTGGTCAGCGCCCGTGGGGGTCGGCCGGTGTATCTGCGCGACGTGGCACAGATAATGGACGGTCCCGAGGAGCCGGTTAATTATGTGCGCTTTGGCGCCGGCCCGGCCTTTGGTGCAAAAGTGCAGGGATCGCATCCGGCGGTGACGTTGTCGGTGGCCAAGCGCAAGGGGACCAACGCCATCGACATCGCCAGCCTGGTGTTGGCCAAGGTCGAGGCGCTCAAGGGGAGGGTAATTCCCGGGGATGTGGAAGTGACGATCACGCGCAACTACGGCAAGACGGCCACCGAGAAATCGGACGAGCTGCTCTTTCACATGGGGTTGGCGACGATTTCGGTGATCGTCCTGATCTGGTTTGCCCTGGGGCTGCGCGAGTCGGGCGTGGTCGGGGTGGCCATTCCGGTGACGCTGGGGCTGACACTATTCGTGTTCTATATATATGGCTACACGCTCAATCGGATCACGCTATTCGCGCTGATCTTTTCGATAGGAATTCTGGTCGACGACGCCATCGTGGTGGTGGAGAATATCGTCCGCCACTTTCGCTTGCCCGAAAACGAAGACCGGCCGCTGCCGCAGGTGGTGATCGAGGCGGTGGACGAGGTGGGCAATCCGACCATTCTGGCGACGCTGGCGGTAATCGCCGCCATTTTGCCCATGGCCTTTGTCGGCGGATTGATGGGCCCGTATATGAAACCCATTCCGGTGGGTGCCTCGGCGGCGATGATCTTCTCGCTGCTGGTCGCTTTTATCGTCACCCCGTGGGCGGCGCTGCGGCTCTTGAAGCGCTCGGGTTATGGCGACCACGGCGACGATGGAGAGCACGGGGATGGTAACGACTGGACCACGCGCATCTGCCGCAAGGCGATGGGGCCGCTGGTCAGCTTTGGCAAGGTGCGGGCGGTGTTCTTGGTCGGCATGGTGGGCCTGCTGGTCATGGCCATGGCCCTGGTCGGGATCAAGTTTGTGGTGGTCAAGATGTTGCCCTTCGACAACAAGAGCGAGTTTCAGGTGATGGTCAACACGCCTGAGGGAACGACGCTGGAGACGACCGCGGCGCTGGCCCTGGAAATGGGCGCCTATCTGGGTACCGTACCCGAAGTGACCGACTACCAGGTCTACGCCGGCACTTCTGGGCCGTTCAACTTCAATGGATTGGTGCGCCATTACTTTTTGCGCCAGGGGCCCAACGTGGCCGATATCCAGGTCAATCTGACGCCCAAGCACGACCGCGACGCCCAGAGTCACGACGTGGCCAAGCGGGTGCGTCCATATCTAGTGGAAATGGCCGAGCGCTATGGCGCCCAAATCGAGGTGGCCGAAGTGCCGCCCGGCCCGCCGGTGCTACAGACGCTAGTGGCCGAGATCTACGGTCCGGACTACGAGCGTCAAATCGAGGTGGCCGAGCAGATCCGCGCCGTCTTCGCAGAGACTGAGGGCGTGGTCGATGTGGATTCCTACACCGAGGCGGTGCAGCCCAAATATCGCTTTGTGGTCGACAAGGAGAAGGCCGCGCTCAACGGTATTTCCACCCAGGCGGTGGCCGAGTTGGTGAAGATCGCCATCGGCGGCATGTCGGCCGGGTTGGTGCACGTGCCGGACGAGGCGGAGGATCTGGAGGTGGTGCTGCGTCTGCCGCTGGTGGATCGTTCAAACGTGGACGAACTGATGGAGGTGGAGGTGCCCTCGCCGGCGGGAACTATGGTGCCGCTGGGCGAGCTGGTGTGGGTGGAAGAGACGCAGTCGGAGCGCAGCATCTACCACAAGAATCTGATGCCGGTGGTCTACGTCACGGCCGATGTGGGGGGGCGCTTCGAAAGCCCGGTCTACGCCGTCCAGAAGCTGGGGGCGGCGATCGACGAACTGGCGCTGCCGGAGGGATATGGGATCGAGCAGTTCACTGCACAACAGCCGTTCACCCAGGAAAAGATCGCCATGAAGTGGGGCGGCGAGTGGCATATCACCTACGAGGTATTCCGCGATCTGGGGATCGCCTTTGGGGCGGTGCTGGTTTTGATCTACATCCTGTTGGTCGCCTGGTTTCAGTCTTTTCTGACGCCGCTGGTGATTATGGCGGCGATCCCCTTCTCGCTGGTCGGCATCATGCCGGCACACGGCGGGCTGGACGCTTTTTTTACCGCCACGTCGATGATCGGTTTTATCGCTGGGGCGGGGATCGTGGTGCGCAATTCGATCATCCTGGTCGATTTTATCGAGCTGCGGGTGAGCCAGGGGATGGAGCTGAGCGAGGCGGTGATCGACGCCGGGGCAGTGCGCTTCCGGCCGATGCTGCTGACTGCGGCGGCGGTGATTGTCGGCGCTTCGGTGATCCTCTTCGACCCGATCTTCCAGGGGTTGGCGATTTCGCTGATGGCCGGCGAGGTGGCCTCGTTGCTGCTCTCGCGGATGGCGGTGCCGGTGCTGTACCACATGATGGCTAAACGACAAGAGACGACAGTTCAGCTCGCAAACTAGGAGGAATGGACATGCTCTACACAGTGACGACGGACAAGGATCTGGAGACGGCCTGTAGCGACCTGTAGGAGTCGGTGGCCAAACACAAGTTCGGCGTGCTCCACGTG
>DQLG01000249.1 GCA_015660315.1 Candidatus Latescibacterota bacterium | reverse complement strand
CCGCCGCCCCCGTGCGCATATCGGTGATAAAACCCGCTTCAACCCGCAACACCTTCCCCCGCTGTAAATCTTCGAATTCGATATAGGCCTCCCGCTTGGCTAGCCGTCCCTGCTTCACGTCCGAAAACTCTTCGATAATCTTCCGTGCCTGATACTTTCCTGGCCACTGTGCCGGCATATCCAAACCGAAATAATCCAGTTCCCCGCGCTCTTCGACCACTTCCTCCCGCGGCGGATTGACGATTATACCCTGCCCATACAGTTCGAACGCCTGATGACAGGCTGCAAGGAAATCCCTCATCGAAAACCGTCCTGCAAAAGCATCCTCTCGCAACCACTCCATTTTTCACTCCTCAATTTGGATATACTCCCGTTCACCTCCTCAACTACCGGAGGAGTGACGGAGGGCTTGTTCTACGCCACCCCGTCCACCCCAACTTCGCATTTGACTTAATTAACCAATTTCCATTGATTTATACCATCTATTACATATGAACAAGGGCGTTTTCCGATCGTCTGCCTACTCGGCGAAGCGGGGAGTAATTCCTAGGTGCAGGAGCGAATATTATGGGTCCTGGCCACAGCGGCAATAAGTATTCTTTTAGGCTCAGCCCTCTGGCCTCATTTTGCGGCACCGGCCCCAACACCACATGCGGTCTCAGCAAAGTCACCAACCGCTCCGCTTCCCGAACCCATTAGAGTCGAAATTCTCAACGGCTGCGGCGTAACGCAAGTGGCCGCCCGGCTGCGTAATAAGGCACGTGCATTGGGTCTAGATGTAATCCATGAGGGCAATGCCAGGAGCTTCGATCACTTGCATAGCCTGGTCATCGACCTTAGCGGAGACCTTGACCAGGCGCGTCAGGTGGCCGACGTATTGGGCATACCCCACCTGATCCAGCAGAAGCAGGAAGACCAGTTCCACCTAGCTGACGTCTCGATCGTCATCGGGCGCGACTACCGCCGTATAGGCCTGCTCGACGATAAACCTGCTCGACGATAAACAGTAAAGTGAGAAAGTAGCTTTATGTCACTACATGAAGACGAAAAGATCAAACGTACCGTAGAAATCCTGCAGGATAAAAAAGGGCTTGATATCACCCTGCTCGACCTGCGCAAACTCACCGACACCAGCGATTATTTTTTACTCAGCACCGGCACCTCCGAACAACACGTGCGCAGCCTTGCAGGCGAAGTGCGAGACAAGCTAGCTGAGATCGGCGAAAAACCCTGGCATGTCGAGGGTGCCGATTCCGGCCGATGGATACTGCTCGACTACGTGCATTTCGTCGTGCATATCTTCCGCCAAGAAGCCCGCGACTTCTATGCCCTTGAGCGCCTTTGGGGCGATGCCGAGCGCACCGAATTCGAAGATCGGTGGGAATCCGAAACGGAAACGGAAACGGAAGAAGAAACCAGCTTCGAATTTTCGCAATTCTAATGCCGGTACAAACACTCAAATGGCAGGACAACGCGCTGGTCCTGCTCGACCAAACTCGCTTGCCCGAAGAAGTGCTCTACGAGACTTGCTCCGATGTCGAGACCGTCGCGCAAGCCATTGAAATACTAATGGTACGCGGCGCTCCGGCCATCGGTTTGGCCGCCGCCTACGGGGTCGTCATCGGCGCGCAAGAGGCCATCGACTGCGCCCCGGCAGAATTCCGCCGTCGGGTCGAAGCCTCTATCGACCGGCTCGCCCGCACCCGTCCCACCGCGGTCAACCTGTTCTGGGCCCTCGACCAGATGCGCGCGCTCCTGTCCACCCACCCGGATTCCGGCAACCAGACCATCCGCGACGCGTTCCTTGCGACGGCCGACCGCCTATTCGAAGAAGACCGCCGTATCTGTCGCCAAATGGGCCGCAACGGCGCCGAATTACTGCGCGACGGCAGCCAAGTTATCACTCACTGCAACGCCGGAGGTCTAGCCACTGCCGATTACGGCACCGCCCTCGGGGTCATTTACGCGGCCCAGGAGGCAGGGAAAAATGTCGCCGTCTTCGCCGATGAAACCCGACCGCTTTTGCAAGGCTCGAGGCTAACCGCATGGGAATTAATGCAAAACGGTGTCGACGTCAAAGTCATCTGCGACAATATGGCCGCCTCGGTCCTGCGTAGTGAAACCATCGACTGCTGTATCGTTGGCGCCGACCGCATCGCCCGCAACGGCGACGTAGCCAATAAGATCGGCACCTACGGGCTGGCCATCCTAGCCCGTGAACACGGCGTGCCCTTCTACGTAGCCGCCCCGGTCTCCACCCTCGATATCTCCCTCGCTTCAGGCGAGGAAATCCCCATCGAAGAACGGGACCCCGCGGAAATTCGCGCCGGCATGGGCAAAGTCACCGCCCCAGACGACGTTCCGGTCTACAACCCGGCCTTCGACATAACCCCCAACGAGCTAGTCACAGCGATCATTTCGGAAAAAGGCGTTGTTCACGCCCCATTCGAACCCACTCTATGCACTTGGGTCGAAACGTGAAACGTTCTCCGCTCCTGTTCCTGCTTTTGCTCGGCGCCGTCAGTTGCGCTGGTCCGTCAAACACGCCGAACTTGCTCGCGGGGCCAGTCGACGCGGCGCAGAATGTCCGCGAGACTTTTGACGTCCGTTCTCTCAGCGAAGACCTCCTGCTAATCCAGCCGGTCTTCCAACGCGCAAGTCTCCACCAACCCATCGTCGAATTCACCAACGAACCCATCGTCGAATTCACCAACGAACCCACAAGCGAATTCACCAACGAACCCGCAAGCGAGATCGCCGCAGACTTTCCCATCGAATACGGACCGGTTAACGTTTTCCGACTGCAGTTGG
>DQLG01000562.1 GCA_015660315.1 Candidatus Latescibacterota bacterium | reverse complement strand
TTCGGCGATAATCGGATCGAGGTCTGCATCTGTCAGTGCGCCGCGCAGCAATAAATAGCCGTCTGTGGAAAATTGCACGATCTGTTCGTCGTTCAATTTCATAGAGCGCCTCTCCTGTCATTCTCGAGTATAGGGCAATAATACGCAAAATCATACAGAGCCGCCCACTCGCTTGCGCCACGGTGCCCGCTGCTGTACTTTGTGCGCCAATCCACCTTCTTTTTCTCACAAAACGATCATACCAACATGAGCTTGAGAATCGGCATCGTCGGCACCGGCGCCTTCGCCCAAGGTTTTATCCCCCTGTTCAAAGCGCATCCGCTCGTCGACCAGGTCACCCTCTGCGATACCGACGACGAGAAATTGGCACAAAACGCGGCTAAACACCAAATCGCGCAGACCAGTCCTTCGCTCGACGCGCTCTGCGCGATGGACATCGACGCGGTCTGCCTCTTCACCCAGAACTGGCTGCACGGCCCCCAGGCCGCACAGGCTCTCGACGCCGGCAAACACGTCTACTCCGCAGTCCCTGCCGGCGTCAGCGTCGACGAGATCGAAAAACTGGTCTTTGCCACCGCGCGCAGTGGCAAAGTCTATATGATTGGCGAGACCAGCTACTACTACCCCGGCGTCATCTACTGCCGGCAGCAACACGCCAAAGGAGCTTTCGGCCGCCTAGTCTACGGCGAGGCCGAATACTACCACGACTGGGACCATGGGCTCTACGACGTAGCCCGTTGGCGCGGCGGCGAAAATTGGCGCGAAACAGCCGGCATCCCGCCCATGTACTATCCGACGCACTCAACCAGCCAGATCATCTCAATCAGCGGCGCGTTTATGACCAAGGTTTCTTGCCAAGGTTTTGTCGACGAGCACGAAGATCGAATCTATCCCGATAACAACTGGCAAAACCCCTTTAGCAACCAGGTCGCGCTCTTTAGCATGTCCGACGGCAGTTCCTGCCGCATCAACGAATTCCGCCGCGTCGGCCACCCAGGCTGCGTGCGCATGACGCTCTTCGGCACCGATGGCAGCTTCGAGGACAACGCACACGGCGCGGTATGGCTGACCAAAGACCGCAATGAAAAACAACAGCTCGACGCGCTATTGGCCGCCACCGGCCAGCCGGTAAAATCGGGCGGTAATATGGACAAGGTCACCGCGGCGGACGGCACCCACCTCGGCGCAGCCCAAATCCACGACACGGCCCGCCTACCGCGCGAATTCGCCGGGCTACCTAATGGCCACGCCGGTTCGCACCAATTCCTGGTCGACGATTTTATCAAAGCCTGCCACAGCGGCGAAACTCTGCCCAATAGCAATAACGCCTGGGATGCCGCACGCTACGTACTACCGGGCCTTGCCGCCCACGAATCGGCGCTACAAGGCGGCGCGCTATTGCCCGTGCTCGACCTCGGCGATCCCCCGACAAGGAATTGACTTCCATGGACAAAGTAGAAATCCCAGAACCAAGCGGCGTCTTCACCGAAGCCTGGTCGCTCAACAAAGTATACGGCCTGCTCGCCGTATTCGGTCCAGCCGCCATCGTCGCCTCCGTCGCCATCGGCGCTGGCGAGACCATCGTCGTCGTGCGCGCCGGCGCCTGGGCCGGTTATGGCTTGTTGTGGATGGTCTTGCTCAGTTGCCTGGTCAAAGGCGTGTTCTTCACCTATCTAATCGGACGCTACACCGCCGTCAGCGGCGAGTCGATCGGCCAGCGCCTGGTGCGACTGCCAGGCCCACGAGGCTGGTTGCTATTAGCCATCCTGCTCTTCGAAATGATCGGCGCGCCGCTAGCCTGGGTGCCCATCTCCAAACCCTGCGGTGATCTCTTTCATTTTTTATTGCGCGATATATTGCCCGGCGCACAACACGAAGTGCTTTGGGAAAACGCCATCACCTCGGCTTTTATCGCCTTCGCCCTGCTTTTTGGCATCGGCTTGTCCTTCGAGCGACTAGAAAAGCAGCAGATCATTATCTGCGGGATCCTCGTCGTCGGCACCGTCACCGGCACGCTGATTGTTCGCCCAGATTTTTTCGCCGCGCTCAAGGGCACCTTCCGCTTCGGCGATATACCGCTCTTCCCCACTTGGGCACCCGCCGATACGATCGCCCACCCCTTGTTGACCCTCGGCACGACCTTTGGTTATGTCGGCGGGTCGGTCATCGGCTATATCGCCTACGCCAACTGGATCGGCCTGCACAAGTGGGGTTTGACCGGCCACAAAGACATTGAAAAAATTCGCGCGCACGCCGCCAAAAGCGACGAGATCGATTACCTGCCGACGGACCCTGCGCAAGTCAGCCGCCTGCGCAAACTGATCTCGCCATTGCGTTGGGACGTCTCAATGGGCGCGGTCGTGCTCTTTGTCGTTACCGGCGCCTTTATGATCTCGGGTGCGGCGGTGCTCTTCCCGCTCGAAACGCGCTTTGAAGGCTGGAGCCTGCTGACCCATCAAGCCCACGTCTGGGCGCAGATCCACCCTAGCCTGGTATGGATCTACTATATTTGCATACTCGCCGCGCTCTGGGGCACGCTACAGGCCCTGCCCGAGATTTACGCCCGTGTCGCACAAGAATTCTTCACCGCGATCTGGCCCGAGCGCGAATGGGCCTATATGCCGATCAAACGCGCGATTTGCCTCTATGTCTTTGCCACGACGATGGTCATCGTCTGGCTCAATATTCCCTTTGACATTTTGACCCAGATCGCCGGTTTTCTCATTGCCAATCTCGCCATCGCGATAATGATGATCGCCGCGATCTTCCTCAATTTCAAACTGCCCGCCGCCTACCGCACCCGCCCCTGGGTCACCTTCGGCGCTGGGCTCTCCACCTTGGTACTCATCGCCTCCGCCATCATCAGCGGCTGGGGCCTAATGCAAAAACTGGCAGGGTGATATGGACGAGAAAGGAAATCGCTCGCGCACCGTGCCCGGCTCTCTGACGCTCAGCGTCGGCCACAAGGACGCCGACCTAATCGGTTCGGACGATAAGATCTTGCAGGCCGGTCTCGATTATCTGCATCGCCTCGGCGGCGGTACACTCGAGATCCGCGCCGGCGAATACACCATGCGCAACACCCTATATTTGCGCCCCGGCATCACCATTCGCGTTGCAGGCGAAGACACTGTGCTAAAAAAAACACCGTCCTCCTGCACGCCATTAGACTGCGATTCCGACTGGTACGAAGCCCGGGTCCACGTTGCAGATCCCACCGGTTTTACTCCCGGCTGCGGCATTATGCTGCGCTCTACGCGCGATACGCGCCTCGAAGTCATCAAGGATACCGTCACCCGCATCGACGGCCAGACGCTCTATTTGAGCCGCCGGATGGAGAAAAATGCCTGGCTCGAAGACGGGGCTACCGCTGCGACGCTCTTTCCGATCCTCACCGCCGAATGGGTCGACGACGTCACGGTCGAAAACCTGGTCCTCGACGGCAATAGGGCTGCAAGCGATGAAATAGACGGCAACTACGCCGGCGGCGTCTTTATTCAGCACTGCGATCGCCACACCTATCGCCATGTCGTCTCGCGCGACTATAATGGCGACGGCTATTCCTTCCAGGTCTGCGATGATATCCGCTTTGAGCATTGCCGCTCGGAAAACAACGCCAGTCTTGGTTTCCACCCCGGCAGCGGCTCCCAGCGCCCGATCTTCACCGACTGCATCTCGCGCGGCAACAGCCAGGGCATTTTCTTCTGCTGGGGCGTCACCGACGGCTTGGCACAAAATTGCGACCTGAGCGACAACCT
>DQLG01000740.1 GCA_015660315.1 Candidatus Latescibacterota bacterium | reverse complement strand
TGGTCGCCGGGTTGGAAGTCTGGGTGGTCGCTTTGCGCGACCGTGCCAGCTAGGTCGATACCGGGTACATGCGGGTAGTTTTTGACCAGACCGCCGAGGCCGTTGAGCACTAAGCCGTCCTTGTAGTTGAGAGAAGAATATTCGACGGCGATTTCTACTTCCCCTTCGGGCAGACGGCTATCCTCGAGTTCGGCGATATTGGCTGAGACCGTTTTTTCTCGTTGTTCAAGTACGAGTGCTTTAAACATCGCTTTTATTCCACAGGAATTTCATCGTTGAAGATCTGGGTGCGTTTCATGATGCGGCGCTGATCGGAGGGGAAGGCTAGGCGGCGGTGCATGGTGGGGCGGTTGTCGAAGAGTACGAGGTCGCCGACTTGCCATTCGTGCGTCCAGACGAAGCGTGGAGTTTCGAGATGGGCGTAAAGCTCGGCGAGCAGGGCGTCACCTTCTTGTTGGTCGAGGCCGGCGATATAGCGGGTCAAGTGTGGGCCGACATAGAGCGAGCGGCGGTCGGTTTCGGGATGGGTGCGCACGATGGGATGGGCGATATGCTCTGTTGGGTTTTGTGTTTCGACATGGTGGCGGTGCACGGCGCGTAGACTTTTGAGTCTTTTTTTCATTGTGTCGTCAAGAGTCTCGTAGGCGGCGGTGCAGTTACACCATTGCGTCTGGCCGCCTTCAGCTGGTATCTCAACCGCATAAAGCACCGAGAGCGTGCCGGGGCGTTCGAGATAGGACAGATCGGAAT
Organism: Candidatus Latescibacterota bacterium; assembly: GCA_015660315.1. Taxonomy (GTDB): domain Bacteria; phylum Latescibacterota; class UBA2968; order UBA8231; family UBA8231. The sequence goes on along the minus strand of DQLG01000740.1, from coordinate 1,954 downwards.
GGAAAGGGATGAGCTCGTCGCCGAGTTCGCCGATAGCTTCGCCGTTTTCTTTGACATTGGATATGATGAAAATTTCCTTGACCCGCCGTTCGCGCTGTTTGCGCACATGCGGCACGGGTTTGCCGAAGTGAGCGGTGAAGCGGACCATGTCTTCGTCGCTGAGCGTCTGGCCGCGAAAAAAGACCACACCATAATCGAGCATGGCCTGGCGAACTTGCGCGGCTTGCGCGGACATGAGCGGGGCTGAGAGATCGCAGTTTTTGATCTCGGCACCTAATGTGCCGCCGGTGGGAACGATAGTGAGCGCTGCGCTGGCGGCTTTCGCCATATCGCCTGTGACGGCTTTGCCCGCTTCAGACATTGCAGACAGAAAAGGCGTGTTCGAGTGAGGCGATGGGATCGCTCTTGGGGCGGTATTCGTGGCCGACATAACCAGAGTAGTCGGTGGCGGCGATGGCCTTCATGATTGGAGGGTAGTAGATCTCCTGCTCGTCGTCGAGGTCCATACGGTCGGGGTTGCCGGCGGTGTGGAAGTGGCTGATAAAATCAATATTGTTGGTGATATTGCGGATTAGGTCGCCCTCCATGATCTGCATATGGTAAATATCGTAGAGCAGTTTGACGCTCGTAGAGCCAACGGCCCGACACATCGCCACGCCCCATGCAGTACGGTCGCATTGGTAGTCGGGATGGTTGACGCGCGAGTTGAGCAGTTCCATGGAAAGGATAATGCCCTTTTCTTCGGCAACGGCAGTGACGCGGCGCAAGCCCTCAACGCAATTGGCGAGACCTTCTTCCGATGATTTGCCCTCGGCATTGCCAGAAAAACAGATCAGGGAGGGAATGTTGTTGGCGACAGCAAGATCGATATTTGCGAGAATTTCGTCTTCAATGCGGTCGTGATTTTCTCTTTTGTTGAGCCCGTCGGGCAGGGAAGCGTGGCCGATGACGATGGCGATGTCGAGCCCGTGGTCTTTAATCAGTGACCAGTGTTCTTGCGGGGCCATCTCCAGCGAATTATAGCCAATTTTGGCGGCGGCGGCTATGAGTTGTTTCGGTGTGATGTCGGCGCGGTTAAAGGGGTTAAAACAAACGGATTGTCTGATAGCGGACATGGTTTCTCCTCAGGCGTATATTTCTGTTGTGGGGTCGAAGGAGATATCGTCGTCTAGCGGAAAGATCGGGCGCTGGCAGATGCTGTGTCCTAGGGTTTGCAGATTAGCGCTGGTCGAGCCGGGGGCATCGACATTGAAGTTTACCGCGGCCCACTCGTCAAAAAACTGCCATTGGCAATGCGGTGATTTGACAACGATGATATCGTAGTCTTTGGCGTCGATGTCGTGGGCGATAAAAACCGAGCGGTCGATAAAACGCACCGACCGACTGACGCAGATGATGGTGAAATTGTCACTTTTGAGGACGGCGGTGCGCCCAGCGTGCTCGGGCGTGTTCCAGGATTCGGACAGGTATTCACCATCGCCGAGCTGGATGACATCGACTTCCAGCTCGAGCGGGGGGAAACGCGAGTCGAGTGAACCGCCCAAGATTACGGAAATCCGGGCGCCGAGTCCTGCGTCGTAGGCCATGAACACGGCGGCGGCATCGACTAATGGCGCAAGGACCTTTCCTTTGTAGCCGCTTTCGTGTAGGGCTTGTACCAGCGAGTTGCTGTCACCGGTGGCGCCGGAAGAAGGCGCATCGGCAGCGTCGGTGAAGATGACCGGGCCGTCGTGGTCGGGCGCTTGCGCGATGGCATCTTCAATGCTGATGAGCGCCGGCTGCATTTGTTCGCGACGTTCCCAAAAGTCGGAGGCCATTTGCAGGGCTTCGCTGCGGGCCAAATCCTCGTCGGTGTCGGCAACAACGATGGCTTGGCTGCAGAGCTCGGGCACGTCGGTGAAAGGATTACCGATCATCATGCCGGCGGCGAGGATACCCGGTTGTTCTTCGAGGG
>DQLG01000001.1 GCA_015660315.1 Candidatus Latescibacterota bacterium | reverse complement strand
TTTGCACTAAACTATCCTGCACGAATAAAATCCAGCGAGCTGAATAAAGACAGAGTATCGGCACCACCGGCAAACGGTATTCGGAGGAAACAAAAAACAACATACATCCCGTTAAATAGGCGGCCAGATATAGGTCGAGAAACGAACTTCTGCTGCGCCACTGTTGTATCCAATTTGCGAGGGCCAATGGGAATAGTATCCCCCAACCAAGCAAGTTCCAGCGCAATAGGGGCACGAAGTCTCGTGCGAAATATATACTTAGGTTGTTCTGGGCTTCCACCGAATTGCAAAACATATACAGCTTGCGGCTGAGTAATCTCAAGTATTCCAATGGGTGCGCGAAGGCGAAACGCACCGCCTCCACCAACCAAAACCTGGACACCTGCCCTGGACTTAGCGACTCACCGCTTATCCGTTCAGCCTCCCGCACAAAAGCCAAGCGCTCTAAATCCGGCTCCGCGCTGCTAAGAAATTCCACCTGCGAGTAAATACCATTGGCCCCTGGGTGGTTGCCGACATAAAGATTCATTCCGGCCGATGAAGTAGTGAGCAATAATTCCCCGCCAACGACGAAGTTGCGCAGGACAACAAGTCCAACCACCAAACCACAACCGAGCAACACTTTACCCCAAGAATACAATCCGGCTCGCCCGCAACGCTTGAGATACCACACCCCCAAAATAAAGACAAAGAGCAAAACGAGTGGTCGGGCAGTAGCCGACAACCCAAAAAGCAAACCGGCAGCCCACAACCAAGGACCATCTTCTTCGAGCGAACGAAGCAAACAATATAGCGCCCCGAGATTCAGCAAAGTAATCGGGGAAGCCGTAAGTAAAGCCCCGTCATAGAAAAGATACGGCCCATATACCGCTGCCAGTCCGGCCGCCAATAAACCGACGGCCTGCCCCCACAGTCGACTGCCCAACCCATAAACAAGGGCACAGCTACAGACCCCCATCACCGATTGTACCAAGGCAACATGAAGATAATCAGCCCCGCTTATTGCATACAAAACCGCTAGGAAATATGGATAGAAGGGATTCATAAAAAAAACTCGGTCACCCAACCAGTTTCCTGCTCCGATTTCTCTGGCCCGACGGTCGTAAAATTCGGAGTCTATAAGCAAAACTTCAAAGAGCGGCGTATCGACAGCTTGAAAGAGATACAGCACCCGAAGAGCGAAGGCTGTGGATAAAACCAACCATAGGCCATTTTCTTTCAAAAACGATAGCATCATTGCTGCATAAACCAGTAATGAAACGAGACGACAGGGCGTAGATCACCGGCAAAATGGATCGGCCGAGTTTCGATTTCAACCGTGCTTTTCTTGCGGTTGGCCGGAAGCCGGGCAATAAGCAAATCGAGCCATTGGCGCCCCCTGCCCCCAGGCAGGTTCACCTTGCCCACTTCGACGCCATCTGCTAGGACAGTAAAATGCTGGCGGATACCGGTTACCGTCCGCATCAAAATAAGCACGGGCTTATCCGGCTCTAACTCAACACGCATACGCTCTCCACCCGTAACCGTCCTGCCACCATCCATAAGTAAAGCAGATGATTCACCCCCATGAGGTAGGGCTAATAATAGATTGGCTTCCCCATTGCCAGGAATATGAATACGCGATTGGTAAGCATGCCTACTCTCACTCTGTAAATCGGCTATATCGACCTCGTCTACGGATCGCCATCCCGCATCGGGCAATGCATCGCCGTAGAATTTTGAGCCGTCTTGCAAGGCATCCCAATGAGCCCGGTACAAGACTTTTTCAGCATCAACAATTGACGGGGCGAATACGCGAATGCGATGCAAGGGCTCTAAAAAAGCACCTTCGGGAAAATTGAACCAATTGGGGAAAATTGCGAAGTATTGCGGACGCCGAATAACAGACATGGACTCTAAACGCTCAAAGACCGAGCCACTCCCGTGCCGCCAGGGACCGCTATTGCCAGCCGTTGTAAGACCCACCAGATCAATCGTTTCGCGATGGCCGAAATAGCGAATAGCTCCGGCGTCGTTTATTGCAATGCGGGCATCTGGGGGCAGGCTCCCATCAATGAAGTGAGCCATTTCAATTTGCTGGTTGCGGATATCGCTGCAGTTTTCCCCATAGGCCACGGCAAAATACGTCGCCGACATCATCCCCCAAAGACCAAACACGCAGATGCCCCCCCAGGCCAACTTCCGTCCCCACTCGCCTCCCTCGGCGACCAACCGCCCCAGCCCTAAGCCGACGAATAAAATAAACAGCGACAAGAAAGGCTGTTGATAGCGGTTAAAATGCGCGTCGAATTCAACTAAGGTACAGGTTGCAAGAATGCCACCGATAAACCATCCTCCCCCTATTGCGGCGGCTCCAGGACGACGCGCTTGCCATTCATCCCAGCTGCGAAAACTCAACTCAGCGATAAAGACGAATGCGGCAAATGGGGCAAAAACCATTCGGCGATAATTGCCGTCGTAGGCATAGAGGTTGACACTGGTCTGGTGACCAAGGCTGCCGGCAAGCAAGCCTTTGACAAATTCTGCAAAATCAAAAAGGATACCCCTGACTACCGTGGGCAATGAAACGTGTGGTGCGGCAAAAAGCCATTTGGCATTAAAACCAGAGGCTCCGGGTGAACCGGTATACATTTCAATTAGTAAAGCCTGCAATCCATACGCTGCAAAGGGCAAATACCAACGCGAATCCCACCGATCCTTATTTTGGTATTTTTGCCAGACCGCCAACGACAGGCCCCATAGGACCAAAACGAAACCCTCAGGTCGGGCTAAGATCATTAGAGTTGCCGCATAGGGACAACGACGATCGCCGGCCAAGAATAAATTCAGGGTTAACAGGATCGAAAAGCTAAACAAGCCGATTTCCATCCCGCTATAATATCCCCACAACACGGGCCCACACGATAGAAACAGCAACGAGCAAATCCAAGCGCTAAAACGGCCATTCAATTGCAGGCCTATTTTAAAGAGTTGAATCGCACTCAGACCAAGAAATATGTAGCCCAATAAAAGAGCATAGCAGACCATGCCAATACCCGATATACCCAGCCAAAACCCCGGGACCAATAATAACATATACAAGATACTGGTCGCCCCCGCGGTCGCGTCGACACCGGTATTGTATTGCAGGAACTGGCCATCCGCAGCTTGGCGGGCGTATTGGAAATAGATAAAGGAATCATCTAAGGGCAGCGCCAACCGCCCTCCTGTATGATAGAGCATGGAGGCCAGATAGATCGCCAACCACGATAGGGCCA
>DQLG01000195.1 GCA_015660315.1 Candidatus Latescibacterota bacterium | reverse complement strand
CTAGTTGCCAATAATCGACCGCTGGCCGGTTCCGGAGCGGAGTTGGCCGTGGTACTTTTTATATCTCCGGGTGAATTTGCCGTTTATGCCGGAGCAGCGGGCATGGCCGGCGATCAGGAGCCGACATTCTGCATCCACACGTTCCCGCTGCCCTTCTCATTGTGGGCACCCTATTTTACCGAAGGGGTTCATGTCGTTACTCCTTCGGTGCGCCAGGTGCCCCCGGTGTGCGTCGATCCGAAAATCAAATGCCGCAGCCGGATGCACTGGTGGCTTGCCGACCAAGAGACGCACCTGGTCGATCCGCAGGCGGTGTCGCTCTGTCTGGATCTGGACGGTAATGTCACGGAGACCAGCGGCTCGAATTTTCTTATCGTCAGTGATGGCGCGGTGATCTGTCCGAGCCAGCGGAGTATTTTGCGCGGGATCAGTCTAGAAACGGTAGCTGAGATCTGTGGTGAATTGCGGATCCCCTTTATCGAGCGCGACTTTCAGGTCTACGACGTGGTCAACGCCGATGAGGCTTTTTTGACCACCACGCCCTATTGCATGGCGCCGGTAACCCGAATAAACGGTCTACCCATCGGCGACGGGTTGCCGGGGGTGCTCTTTGCAAAGTTGATCGCGGCATGGGGCGAGCGGGTGGGGATAGATATTGCGGCGCAAGTTAGGGGTGAGGTTTTGTCAGGATGAGTTGCGCGACGAGGTCATCGACGCGTTCGCGTGTTACAACTTGCTCGGTAGGCGTAAAGTTAAAAGAATGCATATCGTCGAGGTCTGTGAAATAGAGTACGGCCGGGTAGATCGCCTGGTCTGGAAAGAGCTTTGCGAGGTAGAGGCCATAGATTTCCAGTTGCAGCCGATGGCGTTTGACGGCTGCGGCTTTATCGGGGGTGGACCCTGTTTTGTAATCGACGATTTGCCAAAGGCCATCTGTCCTCCGCACGATATGGTCGATCACGCCATGGACTAGCCCGTGCTCTAAGGGCAAGGTGAAGGGCTGCTCGCTGCGGGCTTGCTTGCTTGTGAGCCAAGGGCCGGCTAGGGCGGATTGGCGGCAGCGTTGCAATAGTTCGCGCAATTCGCGTGCGAAAGGTGCGCGCCACTTTTGCACAGGTAAGGTCCTCGTCGATAACAACTGCTCAGCGAGGACTAGTGGGTCACTGTCGGGCCGCAGGCTCAACGCTTCGAGTCCGGCATGGGCGAGTTCGCCGAAGAGCAGGGCGCGGCGCTCCGGCGTGTCGACCCGGTGTGGCGCCCATGGGGGTAGCCCCAGTACGTATTGTTGATAATGATCTTCGGGGTCGGCAGCAAAAAGTGCGAGTTCGCTGACGGTGAATTCGGGCAAGAAGTGAGGGTCTTGCAATGGTGTCAAAAAATCCAATGGCCCGCTTGTTGGATTAACGGCCGGTGCGGGTTCCTGCAGGAGCGCGCGGAAGGCGGGCGTGGAGAGTTGGTTTTGGCCGATGGCAGTGGGGAACGATTCGGTGTTGGTGTAGATTCGCACCGGCGATTCTAAGCCCTCGACAGTTTTACTGCCGCGATCGAGATCCGCCTCGGTGATATTCAGGCTGCGACATAACCAAAACAAACAGTCCGGGGCGGCTTCTATGTCGCGTTCGGCGAAGTGCTCGGAGGCTAGGCTGCCGGCTAGTAGCAGATGGTCGCGGGCACGAGTACAGGCCACGTAGAATAGGCGTTTTTCTTCGGCGAGACGGCGTCGGCGTTCGTTGCGGGTGGCGAGACGGCGGATAAAGGACGCGGCAGGGCGATAGCCCTCTTGTGGATCGAGAACACGCAGGCCGATGCCGTTTTCAGCGTCAATAAGGGCGGGGTCGCTGTTGCGCAGGTTGAAATCTCCGTCGAGATCGGGCACTACTACGATGGGATATTCCAACCCCTTGGATGCGTGCACCGTGAGCACTTGGACTGCGTCGTTGTCGGCATCCAAGGCAGCTTCGCCTTCTTTGTCCTCTTCACTGGTCAAAAGGTTCAAACGGGCGACAAAATCGGAAAGTGCGACATTCGAGTCGCGCGCTAGGTCGAGTAATTTGTGTATATTGGCCGCATTTTGCCCGCCGCGTTCGCCAAAGCTGAGAAATCCCCAAGCGCCGCAGTCTTCGAGGATGGCATGCAGCAGTTCGACGAGCGGGACGCGGTCGCGCAGTTTTTCCCAACGATCGAGCAGGCACAGAGCGTCGTCTGCGGCCGTGCGGTCATGCGGGGCCAATTTTTCGCGGCGACTCGCGTCGTGCAGATAGTCCCATAGCGGTCCCCCGTGTGGTGCGGTAAGCGCGTAAAGGGCGTTGTCGGAGAGACCGAAATAGGGTGAGCGCAAGGCGCCCATTAAGGCGACCGCGTCTTGTGGGTTGTGCAGGGTGCGCAGGACATTGGCCAAGTCGTAGATCTCTTGGCGCTGATAGAAGCCGCGGCCGCCGACGACTTGGAAAGGGATCTCGTGCGAGCGCAGCGCGTATTCGTAGGCGAAAAGGTTGCGGCGACGTCGCAACAGCAGGGCGATATCGCCAGGGCGGGGCGGGCGCAGGTCGCCGCCGTCGGCCACTTGCAGGTCGTCGCCTGAAAGCAGGTGTGATAAACGACGGGCGACCAGTTCGGCTTCGCGTTGTATGGTTTCTAATTCGTCGGGGTTTTCTTCCGGCGGAAGCAGTAGCAGTTCAACTGACCCCTGGCTATCGTTGGCGGGACGGCGCCCGACAAGGGGGTCGTAGCCGACCTGGAATGGTTCGTCGGGCACGGTGCGCAT
>DQLG01000814.1 GCA_015660315.1 Candidatus Latescibacterota bacterium | reverse complement strand
GAGGGTGGCGATGGTGCCGCAGGGTGCGATGAACTCGCTTAACCCAGTGATGCGCATCGGCGATCAGCTGATGCTGACGATACGCGAACACACCGAAGAGGGCGAAATTCCTGACAAAAACACACAGCTCAAGCAGGTTGAGGAGCTATTCTATAGAGTCGGCCTCAAACCCGCAGTGGCCCGGCTCTATCCGCACGAATTGAGCGGCGGTATGAAACAGCGGGCCTGTATCGCCCAGGCGATCTCGCTTAACCCGCAGTTGATCTTGGCCGACGAGCCGACCTCGGCGCTCGACGTAGTCGTGCAGCGGCAGATTATGCAGACCCTGCGCAAATTGCAGAACGAACTCGACGCGACGGTGTTGTTGGTGGGGCACGATATGGGGTTGATGGCGCAATTCGCCGAACGGGTAGGGATTATGTACGGCGGCAAGCTCGTCGAGGTTGGGCCGGTAGAGGATATTTTCCACAATCCGCAGCATCCCTATACGCAATTGCTGATTTCCAGCATCCCGAATTTTGAGATCAAGGGCGAGTTCAGGGGCATTCCCGGCGTCGGGTTGTCGCTGTTGGACCCACCCACGGGTTGCCTGTTCCATCCGCGTTGCCCGAAAGCCATAGACCGCTGCAAGAGCGTCGAACCGCAGCTCAAGGAGGTCGCCGCCGATCAGTTGGTGTCGTGCCTATTGCACGAGGAGGATCAACATGCCCCCGCTTCTTGAGGCGCGCAATATCCGCAAGGTATACCACGGCGGCGGTCAGCTTTTTGGCGGCGAAGTCAGCGAGACGGTCGCCTGTAATGATTTTTCGCTGTCGATTGACGCCGACAACCCGACCTTCACCACCATCGCCGGCGAGTCGGGCAGCGGCAAGACGACCATCGCCCGGATGCTCTTGGGCGTGCTCGACCCGAGCGGTGGTGAAGTGCTCTACCAGGGCCAGGACGTGCGTGACCTGAAAAAGGACGGGCAGCAGCGATTCCGCCAGGACGTGCAGGCGATCTTCCAGGACCCCTTTGAAGTCTACAATCCCTTCTACAAGATCGACCATATCCTGACCACGCCGATTTATAAATTCGGCTTGGCTGCGTCGAAGACGGAAGCCTACGAAAAGATTCAGGAAGCGCTGCGCACCGTCGGGCTCAGGCCCGAAGAGACACTGGGTCGCTATCCGCACCAGTTGTCGGGCGGCCAGCGCCAACGCATCACGATCGCCCGCGCGCTATTGCTCAAGCCCAAGCTGATCATTGCCGACGAGCCGGTCTCAATGGTCGACGCTTCGCTCAGGGCGACGATCCTAGCCGGCTTGCACACGCTCTACAAGGACTTCGGCATCTCCTTCATCTATATTACGCACGATCTGACGACGGCTTACCAGGTCAGCGAGAATATTATCATTCTCTTCCACGGAGCGGTCGCCGAGGCGGGTAGTACCGAGAAGGTGATCAAGGATCCGCAACACCCTTATACGCGCGAGTTGATTCAATCGATTCCGGTGCCTGTGCCGGGTAGTGGGTGGATCGAAGAAGAGATAGAGCAGAAAGAGGTCGAAGACCCGGACGCCGAGGTGCATACTTCGGGGTGCCGCTATGCGTTGCGTTGTCCGGCTGCGATGGACAAGTGCCAGGTGCCGCCGCCGTTTTTTCGCACGGAGGGGGAGCGGGCGGTTTCTTGTTTTTTATACGAGGAGTCGCCGGTGTTACAGGGCAATGATCTGCACGAGGTCTTTCGGGAGCGCGATCGGTAAAACGCAGGTTTGCACGGACAGCCAAGGGGTGTTTCTCGCTCATTTTCGTCGACTGTCCCTAGTCGGCTCTGAGGGATATCACCCCTTTTTGCTTTCCTGTAAAAAGAGGCGATATAATCCGTTTTGGGAACACCCCTTGGCTGCCCTCAGGTAGTGCAGGTAGTGCCGCTTGAATCCAATTTTTTAGGAGGGAAGTGATATGAATCGATGGTTATCGTGTTTGGTGGTAGGGATGTTGCTTGGTTGTGGTGGAGGAGAAGGAGGCGGAGAGCATAAGAACATTCCGCGGAATCGCACATTGATTATGGATTGTTCCAGCGTGCAGGACTGCGGCGGGCAGATTAAGGATTACAATACGTTTAACCCGTATCTGTTGATCGGTAAGTCGAACACGGGGTGGAATTTCCTCTATGAGCCGCTGTATTTCTACAATGCCTACGATACCAAGGAAGAGAATATTATCCCCTGGATCGCCACCGGGCACGAGTACAACGCCGATTATACCGAAGTTGTCATCAAGATCCGCGAGGGGGTTGAGTGGAGCGATGGGCAGCCGTGGACGGCACACGACCTGGTCTTTACGATCAATATGCTCAGGGACAATGCGCCGGAGCTGGCTTTCTCCACCGATATGGAAGCATGGGTGAAAGAGGCGGTCGCCGTTGATGAGCTGACGGCGAAGATCACCCTGAACAAGGCCAACCCGCGTTTTGTCTTCAGTTATTTTACCCACAACTTCGACAATGGCGTACCGATTGTGCCCAAGCATATCTGGGAAGGCCAGGACCCTAGTGGTTTCAAAAACTTCGACCTCGCCAAGGGCTGGCCGGTGGTCAGCGGGCCGTATCAGATCGCGATTTCAGTGCCGGAACAGCGGGTTTGGGATGTGCGCGACGACTGGTGGGCGCAGAAGGTGGGCTTCCGCGAGAAGCCGAAAGTAGAGCGGATTATCTATCTGACCCATATGGAAGAAACGAAGCGGGTGCAAAATTTGATCTCCAACACGATGGATACCAGCTTGGATGTCAGACCGCCCAATATTCGTTCGATCCTCGACGCCAATCCCAATGTCTCTACCTGGTCCGGGCGCGAGCTGCCGTACGGCTATCTCGACTGGTGGCCGGTGTGCCTGGGTTTTAATAATCTGGAACCGCCTTTTAACGACCCGGAGATCCGCCGCGCGGTCAATTACGCGATCGATCGTGACCAACTGGTGGCAATCGGTTGGCAGGGGGCCGGGACAAAGTCGCATTTGCCGTTGCCGGATTTCCCGCCGATGCGCAAATTCACCGATCAGATCCAGGATCTGGTAGAAAAATACGAGATCGGTGTCTTCGACCCGGCCAAGTCCGCGGCCATTATGGAGCGCAAAGGGTATGCTAAAGACGCCGAGGGCTTCTGGGCCAAGGACGGCGAGCGCATCAAGATCGTCATCGATATCTTCGACGTCTTCACCGATCTAGCGCCGGTTATGGCCGCACAGTTCAAGCAGGTGGGTTTCGACGCGAGTTTTCGCATGACCTCCGACGTGTTTTCGCGCATGGCCCAGGGTGTGGCGCGGTCCTTTTTGATGGGCAATGGCGGTAGCGTGCGCGACCCCTATTTCACGATGAGGCTCTACCACAGCCGTTTTGTCCAGCCGACTGGCACGCACGCCGAGCGCTTCTGGCGCTGGTCGAATCCCGAGTACGACGCATTGGTCGACCAGATGGGGCAGACCGCGCCCGACGACCCAGAGTTGCAACGGCTTTTCCGCGAGGCGATGGAGATCTGGCTTGCCGAACTGCCCTCGATTCCGATCGTGCAGTGGTATCACCGCATACCGCACAACGAGACCTATTGGAAAAACTGGCCGACGGCCAAAAACCCCTATATCAATAGTGCCTACTGGCATAATACCTGGTTGCTGGTGTTATTGGGATTAGAGCCGGCGCAGGGCTGAGTTGGGCGTAGCAAGTGATTTTTGGCGGGGATTCCAGATGGAATCCCCGCTTCTTTGTTTGTCTGCTCGCCGCGTTTTATATTGATGGCTATTGTGGCAACACTAATCGTAGACGGACCTACGCCGCAGCAAGGCGAAATAGAGGTCGCCGGCGCCAAGAGCTCGATGAGCAAGTTG
>DQLG01000494.1 GCA_015660315.1 Candidatus Latescibacterota bacterium | reverse complement strand
GCGGCATTGTCGGTTTCCTGCGTGGTGGAGATCCATGTCTGCGCCTGGTATTGACGCAATTCCACATCGGCCGAGAGGGATTGTAACACCTCGTAGGGGGGCGTTCAGTGCTATGGATGACATACACGCCCCAACTCATCCACAACATCAAAATGAAGCCGCCCGCAATCAACAGCAAGTATTGTACTTTTATTTCGGCCTGCAAACGTAGCAGATGCTGATCTTGGCAAGTTTCGACTCGCCAAAAGTCCAATATGTCGCCGGGACGCAAGTCGGTCGGGTGTCGCCGTCCCCGCCGCATCCCCATACCACCCATCAGCAGGTCGACAAAGCCGCGTAATCGCCAGACCCAGGTCGCGAAGTGCCATAGTTTTTCACCAAGCGAAAGCGATTTAATGGGTCTACAGACTAGACAATATCGCTACTGTGCGCTTTGTCAAAAGCGACGGCATCGTCGTGAAATATTATTCGCGGGTTTATTTTTGTTTAGAAGAGTTGCAAACGAATATGGATCAATCGATCGGATTAGGTGGCAAGATCGTTCAATGCATAATGTTTTGTTGGCGAAACGGCCCAATCAATTTGCAATATAGCGCCGGACCGAAGGCGGAGATCGGCGAGAGGATGCGGTGCGTTTGTAGTGCGGGTCAAGCGGTGGGCTATGCGCAGAAGCTATACTTTGGCAGGCCGTCTGCGTTTTTTAGACTTGGGAATATGCGTCCGACGCTGCGACTGTGGTTGTGGGCGGCCATTGCTCTGCCCAGCGAATTTCAAAGGTTCTGTTGCGGATAGAGAGGGCGGTCTATCCGCGGTTTGCGGCCCTTGCCCAACCGTTTTATCCGTAGATTCGCCACCCGTGCTCGCCAGTCCCGATCTCGAATGGAAGAAACCAAACCACAGTAGCAAAGACAGCGCCGGGCCCGACCAAGTGCGGATAAGGTGGGCAATTTCTGCGCTCTGTGTCGAACTCTGGGCCAGTTGCAACTCGATCAGTAGCATTGAGGCTTGCAATAGCCACAGGGAAAATACCGACAGCGCCATCCCGTAGAGTCTCCAGCTTATGCGCTGACCCGAACTGGCGGCGAAGAGCGCGATCGCGCCGATCACATCTGGACAGGCCACATTGTTGCCGAAGGCTTCTCCCGACCGGAGATAAATCGAGGTGTCGGTCAGCCAAAACCCCATGTTAACCCCGTGAATCACCGATGCCAAATAGAAATCGGACACATAACTCCATACGAATAGCAGTAAGGCACCTGCCAGCATAAATTCGACCAGGAAACGGTAACTATGTGTCTTCTGCGCTGTCATGGGTATTTGCCGAGTTCAGCCTGAGGCGGCGTCTGCCCGGCGGGTCCAGTCCGTCCAGAGCATCATTACGAAGCCGATATTGAGGATGACCATGAAGTACAAGTGAAAAAAGCGCAGCAGGTCGGGGAGAGTGATGGCAATCACACCAAGCACGACTAGTCGTACGGCTCCATATATGAAGAAAGCAGGGATACTGAGTAGCAGGCCGCGTATCTTATGCGGGGCGACCGCCGGATAGGCAAGAAGTGCGGCAAAGTAGATAAAAAAGGCTGAAATACCGCTGCACTGGTGTTCGACATGGAAAACGAATCTGCCGATTTCAAGGATGTAGAGATCGGCCTGTTGTAGCGATCCATAGGCGACGACCGGTATCCCCAAGGTGGAAATTACCTTAGCGGCGGCCCACGAAATCGGCCAGAGATAGTAAGCGCTAAAAAAATCGGTATAGCAGATAAAGGTCCACATCAATGCGCCGAGCAACACCGCAAAGGCCATGCAGAATCGGGCCCTGTGGTCAGTGCCCCATTGCCACGGCAGGGATTGATCTGCTGACCGTGGGGCAGGCAACTCTATGTTTTTTAGCTTCTTACGTTTTTTCACTGTTTATTTTCTGCTGATATCAATTGATACTGCAAATAAGGTATTATACCTATCGGCAGAACTGGTTTTTCCGCCAGCAATATTGGTGCGCACACAGTATAACTGCGCACACCGTCCCTATCGACGCCATCTAGAACGAGCGGTTGTGGGCTCGGATCTGCTGGGGCGACTGTGCGATGCGGGTCTTGCAGAAATCTCCGTTAGCAAGATCTACCTTGTATTGCAAAGCAAAATACGCGCCATTTTTCGAAGAATAGGCCCAGGTTGGGCGAAAATTTCGCAAGCTGTGGCGCGGTTTTATCTGTTTTTATTCTTTTATAAATAAAGTCTTAGGGGAATTTAGCTTCTTGTCTATCGGGCGAATTACGGGGATGTTTATTTGTCGAATCGATCCCTTGAAGTTGCGATGGTGAACCTGATTAAGCACTAGTTTCCGACTTTCACAGATAAATATTCTCACTTGTGGGTAAATAGTGTCGAAGTATTTACCTTGCATATTTTGCAGAGGATCGCGATTTTTCAGGTAAGTCGCCTATGGCAACCAAATATTTGCTTAGTGTAGTTATTCTACGGATAAATCGTCTCTATGGAACAAATGTTTGTTTGATAAACGATGCTGTTTAGATAAATGATTTTTATTGCAGCATGTTTCTTTTTTTCGGGCGCGGCAGCCCTGATCTATCAGACCGCATGGGTTCGGCAATTCGCAACCGTTTTCGGCACCTCGGAGACCGCGGTTGCCGCAGTTCTATCAGCGTATATGGCCAGTTTGGCCCTGGGCTGTTGGCTAGCGGAGCGCAACCTGATAGCGCACCCGCGTCCGCTGCGCATTTACGCACTATTAGAAGCGGGAATCGCACTGGGTGCTCTGTTCTTGCCGCTGCTGCAGCATGGGTTGACTGTGCTCTACGTAGGCATATTCGGCAGCCAGCCCGCACTCCCCGAAGCGAATGGATTATTAATAGCGTACCAGTGGTTGGCAACCTTTGCCGCATTGGTGTTACCCGTGGGTTGCATGGGCGCTACGTGGCCCATTATCGTGCGCTATGTAGTACGCACAGATGCATCCATCGGCCCCCATACGGGGCTATTTTATGCACTTAATACGGCCGGAGCTGTACTTGGGACGCTGGCCACTGCCTACTTGTTGCTGCCTACTTTGGGCTTGCAACAGACCATATGGACAGGAGCAGCCGTCAATGGCTTAGTCTGTCTGATTGCCCTATTAGTAGATAGGCAGGTCGATGACTTAGTCGTACCGACCGATCAAGCGCCGCAGAACCATTCTTTCGCGAACAATCACAAACCCCTAATCGCGCTGCTCATCGCCCTATCTGGATTGACCGCATTTTTTTATGAGGTATTTTGGACCCGATTACTGAGTCCGACCATGGCGGGAACGATCACGGCCTTTGCGACCATGCTCGCCACCTTTTTGGCTGGATTGACCGTAGGCGGTGGCCTAGCGGGGCGACTCAGTTCCCGGGCACAGAGGGCCGCGCCGGGATTTGCCGTAGCACAGTTGGGCACAGCCCTGCTGACGCTGCTCGCCTATGAGATTCTTTGCGCGATGGCCATTGACCAGCTTGGGCCTGCTGCGCAGGCTGCCGCGGC
>DQLG01000736.1 GCA_015660315.1 Candidatus Latescibacterota bacterium | reverse complement strand
TTGAGCCCAACCGCCGCCCAACCGCCTATGGCAAGACCGAAGAGGAATTGCGGTTGGAGCAGCCGCAGATATTTGAGCTTTTGCGCACCGAATTCCAGGCGCTGGTTATCGGCTATCTCGACGGTGGTGCACCGGTGCAGATCCTACCGCCGCAACCGGCTAGAATCCACAGTTTCGTGCATCTATGTACGGATGAGGAAGTAAAATTCTTTACTGGCAACGACGATTATTTGCGCAGCATTCTCAATACCTCCAAGGTGCCGACCGATGAGTTGTTAATCGCGGTATTGCGCCATACTTTGCGCGCCCATGAGCACTCGCCAGACTATCTCGTGCGCATGGGCAAGGAGCTTTCCAGGCTTATGGGCGATGACTACGACCGACTGAGTTCGGTTCTTCGACGGGTGGCGAACTAAAATGGCCAAAAGTAAGGGCAATGGCGCGACAGCGAAGACGCGCGGCGAGGCGATCGGCGTGATCACCAAGGGGTCGTTAGTCGAGGGCCTAGAGATGAAGCTGGATTCGGCGCAGAATGTCGAGGATATGAAGGCCGGAAAATTCGTGGTTATCGAAGGCGATAAGAACGACTTCTTTTCGATGGTCACCGATATGCGGCTCGACGCCAACAACCAAGAGGTCTTATTGCATCCACCCGGCCAGGAGGACGATATCCTGCGCAAAGTTCTCGCCGGGACTAGCACCTACAATATAGTCTCCTTACGGCCGATGCTAATGATGCCGAAAGGGGCTATCGACGACGACGGTCCGCGCCCGGTCAAAGCGATCCCCAGCCATTTCTCCGAAGTCCAGGAGGCCATGGAGCATGATGTGGCCAAGATTTTCGGTAAGGAGGGCGATCCGGAGGGCCGCTATTTCAGTATTGGCAACCCGCTGGATATGGACACCCAGGTCTGCCTCGATATGATCCGCTTTGCCGAGCGCTCCAATGGCATTTTTGGCAAGACGGGCACCGGCAAGTCTTTTTTGACGCGCTTGGCGTTGTGCGGGTTGATTCACTACGACAAGGCGGTCAACCTGATTTTCGATATGCACAACGAATATGGTTTCAAGGCCATGAAGGAAAACGGCTCGAACTCCACATTCGTCAAAGGCCTAAAGCAGCTTTTCGGAGAAAGGGTGGCGATTTTTTCGCTCGACCCCCAATCGACCCGTGCCAGAGGAGTGCAGGCCGACCACGAAGTTTATATCTCTTACGACCAGATCACGGTCGAAGATATCGCCCCGCTGCAAGACGAACTCAAGCTCAACCCGACCGCGGTCGAATCGGCCTACCTGGTCTATGCGATCTACAAGGAGCGTTGGTTGCGCACACTCTTGGCGTTAGAAGGGCCCGACGTCGAGGAATTCGCTCGCGAGATCGGGGCGCATGCCGGGTCTTTGGTCGCCTTGCACCGCAAACTCAAACGCTTAGAAAATTTCCCCTTTATGGTCTCGAAACTCACCGATGGGGATGTCGTCGACCGCATTATGGAATATCTCGACAAGGGCATTAATGTCGTGCTCGAATTTGGCCAGCAGACCAGCATGCTCTGTTATTTACTGGTGGCTAATATCATCGCTCGCCGCATCCACGAGATGTATGTGAAAAAGAGCGAGCGTTTCTACGCGACCCAGCGTACAGAGGACCAGCCGCGCCAATTGATGATTACGATCGAAGAGGCGCACAAATTCCTCAACCCAACGGCGGCGAAGCAGACTATTTTTGGCACCATCGCTCGCGAAATGCGCAAATATTATGTCTCGTTGTTGGTCGTCGACCAACGGCCCTCGAGCATCGATGATGAGGTCTTGTCGCAAATCGGCACTCGGATCACCGCCTTGCTCAATGATGAGAAAGACATCCAGGCGGTGCTCACCGGGGTCAGCGGTACCGAAGGATTGCGTAGCGTGCTGGCGAGTCTCGATTCGAAGCAACAGGCTCTTATCCTCGGCCACGCGGTGCCGATGCCCGTCGTCGTTAGAACGCGCGATTACGACACCCAGTTTTACAAGGATATGGGCTGCCTGGATGATCTACCCGAAGCCGAGCGCAAGGCCAAAATCGACAAGGGGACCGTCGCCCTCTACGGCGATAATTAAGAGCCGCTTGTAATAATGCTTCCCTCTGCTTTCTTTTAGGGGATGTCTACGTTTACCGATTCCACCGCTCGTTATGGTCGCTTCTGGTATGCGGGCCTGGCTGGGTTATGGCTACTGGCTTTGTTCCTGCGCTGGCCTTATCCCGAGCCCGCGTGGATCCATATCGACGAGAGGATCTTCCTGCTCCATCCGCTTAAATTGTGGAGCGGTGATCTCAATCCGCACTTTTTTATTTATCCGACGCTGCACATTTACCTGACCTCGATCCTCTATTATCTCTACTATCTGTGCTGCCATAGCGCGCCATTAGAGGACTTCGTCGCCTACTATTTTTTTGTCGACGGTTCGGGCTTGATCGAGGTCGCCCGGTGTTTTAATACGCTATTATCGGCGGCGACCGCTGTGGTGGTCGCCGCGATCGGCCGGCGGCTATACGGGATGTCGGCTGGCGTGTTGGCCGGGCTCTTTTTCGCCGCGCTGCCCTTGTCCGTCCGTTTCGCGCATCTGGCCACGACCGATACCCCAGCGGCCTTGTGGATCACCTGCGCTTTGTTTTTTGCAGTGCGCATGGCGCAGGAGGGGCGCATCCGCGACTGCGTATGGGCTGGGGTCTGCGTTGGGTTGGCCGGTGGCACCAAGTATCCGGCGGCGCTGGCCGGTGTCCCGGTGGCCGCCGCCGGCTTGCTCTATTGGCCCACGTTGCGGCATTGGGGGGGGTGGGTGGCT
>DQLG01000404.1 GCA_015660315.1 Candidatus Latescibacterota bacterium | reverse complement strand
TTATTATACGACTAAAGACGAGGGCACCGGCCTCGGGCTTTCCATCGCCCAACGCATCGTCCACCAACACGGCGGCACGCTGCTCGTCGAAAGCGACGAAGGCGAGGGCACCCAGATCTCCATTCGCCTGCCCGGCATTCAACCACGTCTCTAAGCCCCACTATAAGCCATGCCTAAACAACAAGCCGAAATCCTCATAGCCGACGACGAAATCTTCATACGCGAAGGCCTACAGGAAGCATTGCAAAAAAACGGCTACGCGATCGAAACCGTCGCCGATGGCCACCAAGCCCGACAATTGCTGGCCGAGCGGGATTTCCACCTAGTCATCCTCGACCTGCGCATGCCCGGCCCCTCGGGAATGGATCTATTGCAAGAAATCGGCCGACAAAAATCCGATACGCAATGCATCATTCTCACCGCCCACGGCAATGTCAGCACCGCGGTGGAGGCGATGCGTATGGGCGCCTACGACTTCCTGACAAAACCCGTCGACCTCGACCACCTACGGCTAATGGTCGATCGCGCGCTCGACCGCTTCGAATTGGTGACGGAAAACCGCAAACTGCACAACCGCCTCGAAAAGGACTCGCCCTTCCGCCGCCTCGTCCGCCTCAGCCCCGCGATGCAGGCCGCCACCGCCACCATCAAACAAGTCGCGCAATCGGATGTGCCAGTGCTCTTGCGCGGCGAAACTGGCGTCGGCAAAGATCTAGTCGCCCGCTCCATCCACGAGCGCAGCAAACGCCGCGAAGCTCCATTTGTCGCCGTCAACTGCGGCGGCTTCACCGAGGAGCTATTCAGCAGCGAACTCTTCGGCCACAAACGCGGGGCCTTCACCGGCGCGCACGCCGACCGGCCCGGCCGCTTCGCTCTAGCCGAAGGCGGAACGCTTTTCCTCGATGAAATCGGTGAGGTCCCGATCAAAAACCAGGTCGAACTCCTGCGCGTATTAGAATCCCATGAGTTTCAGCCGCTCGGCGACCCGCAAGTCCACCACGCCAACGTGCGCATCATCGCCGCGACCAATCGCGATCTCGAAGGCGCCGTCGCTTCTAACGCCTTTCGCGAAGATCTCTATTATCGTCTCAATGTAGTCCCCATCGATATCCCCCCGCTGCGCAACCGCCAAGAAGATATTCCCGTTCTTATCGAGATGTGCCTCGACGAAGCCTGCCGAGCCCAGGACCAGCCGCCGAAAAAAGTAAGCCCCGAAGCGATGGAGTGCCTGCTTGCGCATCCCTGGCCCGGCAATGTGCGCGAGTTGCGCAACTTGCTCCAGCGCCTCGTCGTCACCAGCTCTGACACCGTGATCCGCCCCGAACACCTACCCGGCTCATTGATCGATTTGGCCGCTGGCCCAGGTCATTTTTCGGTCAGAATCGGCTCGTCATTAGAAATGGTCGAAGCCGAACTCATTCGCCAGACCCTTCAACGGGTTACCTCCAATCGCCGCGAAGCCGCCGCAATCTTAGGTATTAGTGTTCGTTCCCTGCAATACAAGTTGAAGCAATACAAAATCTCTTCCTGAACATTCTGCAATATTTGCACTTTCCCTCTGTTTTATCATCTGCAATACAACACCCCCTCTCAGCCACCTCTCCACAACTTCTATATTAACAAAATCTTACCATTTTCATAACTAAAGTGGCACTGAATTTGCAAGTATAGCATAAAGACCGAAAATAACGATTAGCCCCATCGCAATGTTCTGTGCAATCGCTCGCAGCTAATCGCTTGTAAGTATCTGTTAATATAGAATAGACACGCATCAATGATCCGGTGGCGTCCCCAACGCCAATGCTTGAGTTCGTCAAGCGTGCAATGGGTAGAACGCAAATAATGCACTTTTCAGACCTCCGGCTTAATGCGCTAACCAGAGAAATTCGAACACTTTGACTGCAGCAAGCCCAGATACATTGCAAATGGATGCAAAATTTGCACGGAATTTCGAGTTGGCCGATTTAGTAAGCGAAGATCTGCTAATTCCCCAACTCGAAGCCGATTCGAAAATCGGCGGCATTAAAGAATTGGTCGATCGCCTCCATCGCGGCGGCATCGTTACCGACAGCCTCAGCTTCCTACAGTCCATACTCGAACGCGAGAATCTGCAAAGCACGATTCTCGGCGGCGATATAGCCCTACCCCATGCGCGGAGCCACTCGGCCAGCAAATTGGGTTTGGCCTTAGGCACGACAGCACAGCCTATCGATTTCCCTTCCGGAGACGATCGCTGCGCCATACGGATGATCTGCCTCATCGCCGTACCAGCACAAGCCCCGGATCTCTATTTGAGTCTCTTGGCATCCCTGGC
This sequence comes from Candidatus Latescibacterota bacterium, assembly GCA_015660315.1. GTDB lineage: Bacteria > Latescibacterota > UBA2968 > UBA8231 > UBA8231. Next base: position 280 of record DQLG01000404.1, on the reverse strand, counting down.
ACGCACTCTGGCCAACCCAGAGCTGAAACAAGACCTTTTGCACGCTGATTCGACGGCTGAAATGTATCGGCTCCTCACTGAGCCCCAACTAAGTTAGACCACCATTCACCTACCACTTAAGGAAGGTTAGAAAATATGGCCTACACGATCCAGGAAATCCTGAGCGACGAGGAAAACACCCTCCGCCTCTATTTTGACGATATCGCCGAATCACGGCCATTGAGCCGCGAGCGAGAAGTCGAGCTTTCGGCCCGTATCCAAGAAGGCGATATGGAGGCCC